>NZ_JBFUMH010000142.1:0-13403 GCF_054049475.1 Microvirga sp. P5_D2
GGCTTGAAGTTGTAGCCGTCGAGATGGTTCCTGAAGGTCTTCCCTCCCGCCTCGTGGCCGGTGAGCAGCTTCTGCTTCAGCTCCGGATCGCCGCCGGCGGCCGCGACGAGCGTCGGCAGCCAGTCCTCGGTCGACATGATCTCATTGATGTTGGTGCCCGGCTTTCTGACGCCCGGCCACTTCGCGTGCAGGGGCAGCCGGAAGCCGCCCTCGTAGACCGTGCCCTTCTCGCCGCGGAACGGATGGTTGCCGCCGTCCGGCCAACTGAAGATCTCCGCGCCGTTGTCGCTGGTGAACATCACGATCGTGTCGTCGGCGATGCCGAGTTCGTCCAGCTTGGCGAGCAGCTCGCCCACGACCCAGTCCAACTCGGCCATCGCATCGGCGAACAGGCCGAAGCCGGTCTTGCCGTCCCACTTCTCCGACAGATGCGTCCAGGAGTGGCACCGGGTGGAGTTRTGCCAGAGGAAGAAGGGCTTTCCGGCMTTCACCGAGCGATCGATRAAGTCGCAGGAGMGCTTCACCAGATCCGCGTCGATGTCCTCCATGCTCACCTGTGCGGCGGSATCCATGCCCGGATGCGGCGGCAGGGGCCCCGCGTCCGTGATCTTCTGTTTGCCRACGCGGCCCCAGCGCGGGTCCTCGGTCGGATCGTCGACGTCGGTCGCGACGCTGCTGAYGATGTTGCGCGGGCCGAACTKCGCGAGGAACTTCTCSTCCTTCGGATAATCCGGGTAGTAGGGTTCCTCCATCGCGTTCAGGTGGTAGAGGATGCCGTGGAACTCGTCGAAGCCATGGACCGTGGGCAGGTACTCGTTGCGGTCCCCCAGATGGTTCTTGCCGATCTGCGCCGTCGCGTATCCGAGTGGCTTGAGGAACTGCGCGATCGTCGGATCGCTATCTTGCAGGCCCTGCTTCGCCGCGGGCAGGCCGACCTTCAGCAGCCCYGTGCGAAACGGCGTCTGCCCGGTGATGAAGGCCGCGCGTCCCGCGGTGCAGGATTGCTGTCCGTAGTAATCGGTGAACAGCGCGCCCTCGCGTGCGATCCGGTCGAGGTTCGGCGTGCTCCCTCCCATCATGCCMCGGTGGTAAGCACTGATGTTCCAGATGCCGACGTCGTCGGCCATGATCATGAYGATGTTCGGGGTGTCGGTCTTCGCCATCTCGCTGCTTCCTATGTTGTGCCGAATTGAAATCGTCCTGGAAACTCAACCAAAGGGCCCGACCTGGAAGATCATGCTCACGATGGCCGCGACGCCGACGACAAGCAGGACGACGGCGGTGATCAGGGTGAGCGAGACGGGAAAGTGGCTCTCGCCGTGGACGAGGCCGGCGGCTGTCATCGCCTCGCGCTCGTGGCGCAGGCCGAGCATGAACTGCACGTGGTAGACGATGCCGATGACGAGCATCGCGATGCCGAGCGCAACGAGGGCGACGCCGAAATTGCGGGGCGCGGCGGCATGGGCGATGGTTCCCGCATCCCTGAGTTTCTCGAACACCTGGTAGATCGTGAAGCCGAAGCTGATCAGCGACAGCGAGGTGCGGATCACCGACATCAACGTGCGGTCGGCGCTCATGCGCGTGCGCTGGAACGACATCCCCGTGCGCCGCGACGAGAGCTCGACCGAGATCCGGTCCGGATCGGATTGTGCGGCGACGGGAGGCTTTCCGGTCCGCGGCCTCATGGCATCACCTCGCGCTGCCGGACGAGGGATGATTGAGGCGGCGGGCGATCCGGCTCACTAGGCCACGCAGCAGGACGTAGGGCACGACGGCCAGCAGCAGTGCCACGAGCAGCGCCTCCCCGGGGTAGAAGGTCCCGAGCACCCGCCACTGGTAGATCGCATCCATGCCGATGCCGAGCAGGACGAGGCGCGCCGTCGCCAAGAGGCCTTCGCGCAAGCCCTTCCCGCGTTGGACGGGATCATGGAGAATGGCTCGCAAGTAAGGCGTTCGGTGGGTCCTGGAGTCCCTGATGCCGTCGTGGATGGCGGCAATGATGGCCATCGTGGGCTGGAGAAGGAAGCGGAACGACATCGGGCCGCCGGGCCGTTCGGCGATGTCGCGCCAGAAGCGTTGATGCACCTCCAGGGAGAAGCCGTACCAGGCGATGCCGAGCACGACGAGGCTTGCGGTCAGGATGATCACCATCCAGGCCATGACCACCTGGGTTCTCGTCACGCTCTCCGCCATCAAGCCGCTCCCCGTTCACGCAAGACGCAGCGGAAGCCGATGTGGCTGGTCGAGGTGTCGACGGGATGCGGATGCCGGGCAGCCGGACGGTAGCGGCGGCAGTAGTTCGGGGCGCAGAGATGCGAACCGCCCTTCACGACCTTGCGGGGGATCCTGATCCCGGGCTCGCGCGGATCATGGCTGTTCTCCTCGCATCCGCCGCGCGGGTTGTCGGGGATGCAGCACGCCTTGGGTGCGTCACCGGGATGCTTCGGGCTGTACCAGTCGTCGGTCCATTCCCAGACGTTGCCGATCATGTCGTAAAGGCCGTAGCCGTTCGGCGGGAACGACCCGACGGGCGAGGTGCGCTCGTAGCCGTCCAGCATCGTGTTCTGGAAGGGAAACTGCCCCTGCCAGGTGTTGGCCATCTGCTGACCGCCGGGCGCAAACTCGTCGCCCCAGGCGAACTCGGCGCCATSRAGSYCGCCGCGGGCGGCGACCTCCCACTCGGCCTCGGTCGGCAGGTCCTTGCCGGCCCAACSGGCGTAGGCAAGSGCGTCCRTGTARCTGACATGGACGACCGGATGGTCCTCCAATCCCTTGAGGTTGCTGTTSGGGCCGTACGGCCGTTTCCAGTTCACGCCGAACGCGAAGGTCCACCACTGGCTCCAGTCACGCAGGTCCACCGGGTGCCCAGGCGGCGTGAACAGGAGGGAGCCGGCCCTTAGCATCTCCCGTTTGGCCCCTGGATAGTCCCTCGCATCGGGCACCCTCTCGGCCGTCGTCACGTGGCCCGTGGCCTGGACGAAGGCCTTGAACTGGCGGTTGGTGATCGGCGTCGCGTCCATCCAGAAGCCGTCGACCGTCACGCGGTGCACCGGAGCTTCCTCTGGGTAGTGGTCGTTCGACCCCATGGCAAAGGTGCCGCCCGGAATCCAGAGCATGTCGGCGCGCGGTGGATCGCCAGGGGATCTAGTCGTGTCATGCGGCCCCGGATCGAGGAGGGTCATGCCTGCTTCCCTCGCCCATTGAACATGGACCGCAGTTGCGGTGTCGAGGAGGAAAGGACCGCCCGCCAGGTCGACGCGGGCGGGTCGGACGCGCCGACGGTTGCGGCACGAGGTTCCTGGCGATCCATGGGCTCCTCCCTCGGGTTACGCAACCACTCGGAACTGGAGACACGCCAACAAGGCAATCGAAAAACGGGGGCTCGCCCGGAGCCTGCAACGCGCACAGGAACATTAACTTATGTTATCAATTAGGCAGACGGACGGTCGCGGCAAGGAACCAATGCGGCAGCCCGGTCCCGCAGGCGCCATCAACCGGACCATGCCCACCGACCTGCCTTCGCTCTGAATGGCCGCTTCGGGTCAACCTTTCACATTCCGGTTGTCCAGCGAACGTCAGCTCTCAAGCGCCGAAGCTGACCAAGTTCATTCGTCTCATGAGTGCCATTTCGAGACATTCCCGGTGCTCTTACTAATCATAGGCCAGGAGCCAATTCAGACTGTCACCTGGGTTCCCACCTCAACCACGCGCCCGGTGGGGATCTGGAAGAAGTCGGTGGCGTCGCTCGCGGACTTGGCGAGACTGATGAACAGCTTGTCCTGCCAGAACGGCATACCGCCATGGACTGAGGGCCGGATCGAGCGGCGCGAGACGAAGAACGATGTGGCCATGATGTCGAACTTGAAGCCCTGCTTGCGCAGGAGGGCGAGGCCCCGTGGGATGTTCGGCGCCTCCATGTAGCCGAAGCTCATCGTCGCGCGCCAGAACGAGTCACCCAGGTGCTCGATCTGGACGCGCTTGTCATCGGCAACGCGCGGCGCATCCTCGGTCTTCACCGTCAGCACCACGTTCTGCTCGTGAAGGATCTTGTTGTGCTTGAGGTTGTGCAGGAGGGCCGCCGGGGCGCTGTCGGAATCACTCGTCATGAACACGGCTGTGCCCTTCACTCGATGCGGCTGGCTCTTCTCCAGCATGCTAATAAGTTCAAGCAGCGGCACGTCGCCTTTTCGGGTCTTCTCGAACAGGATGCGCGTACCGCGCCGCCACGTCAGCATCAGCGTGACCAGCAGCGCACCGACTAGCAGCGGCATCCACCCGCCCTGCGGGATCTTGAGGGCATTCGCGGCCAGGAAGATCGTGTCGACGATCAGGAACGGGGCAATGACGGCCGCCGACAGCCACAGCGGCCATTTCCAGAACCGCCAGACCACGAAGAACGCCATGATGGCGGTGACCACCATCGTGCCCGTAACGGCGATCCCGTAGGCGTGCGCCAGGGCGCTGGAGCTCTTGAAGGTGATGACCAGGAACAGGACAGCAAGCAGCAGAAGGAAGTTGACCTTGGGCAYGTAGATCTGGCCCTTCTCCGTCTCGGACGTCCACCGGATCTCCATTCGGGGCAGCAGGCCGAGCTGGATCGCCTGCTGGGTCAGGGAGAACGCCCCCGTGATCACCGCCTGGCTGGCGATGATGGTGGCGATGGTTGCCATGCCAACCATCGGCAGCAGCGCCCAATCGGGATACAGCAGGAAGAACGGGTTCTCGATCTTGGCCGGATCTGCCAGGAGCAGTGCGCCCTGCCCGATGTAGTTCAGGGCAAGGCACGGCAGAACGAGCCCCAGCCAAGCCGTCTGGATCGGCCGGCGGCCAAAATGGCCCATGTCGGCATAGAGCGCCTCCGCGCCGGTCACGGACAGGAACACCGCCCCGAGGGCGAACAGGCCCTCCGTGCCGTGGGTGGCGAGAAACACGACGCCGTAGGTCGGGCTGATCGCGGCCAGGATGCTGGGGTCGTCCGTGATGTGAACCAGCCCGCCGAGTGCCATGAGCACGAACCACACGGCGGTGATCGGGCCGAACCAGGTTGCGACGCGGGCTGTGCCATGGCTCTGCACCGAGAACAGGCCGACCAGGATCACGAGGCTGAGGGGCAGGACATAATGCGCGAAGGCGGGGCTTGCGACCGTCAGGCCCTCGACAGCCGAGAGCACCGAGATCGCCGGCGTGATGATGGCATCGCCATAGAACAGGGCTGCCCCGATCATGCCGAGCAGGGTGATGATGAGCACGTTATGGCCCATGGCTCTCTGGGCGAGCGCCATCAACGTGAGCGTGCCGCCCTCGCCGTTGTTGTCGGCGCGCAGAATGAACAGCACGTATTTGATCGTCACGATGAAGATCAGCGCCCACAGGATCAGCGACACGATCCCGAACACCATCTCGCGGGTGACAGGGCTGCCCGCCGCCGCGGCCGAGAGCGACTCCTTCAGCGCATAAAGCGGGCTCGTGCCGATGTCGCCGTAGACCACACCCAGCGTCCCGAGCGTCATGATCCAGAAGCCAGACGCCTGTGGGGACGACGGCTGGACTGTCGGCTCCGCCGGACGGGGCTGGCTGGAGGCGGTTGCGGTCATTTATCTCTCCACCTCATGGCTGATGGCGGCCGCATCGGACCGATCCATCCGCCTAAACACTGTGACATTGCTCGGACCATGGCCTTGGGCCTTCTGAACTTGGGCCTGAACAAAGGCACCGAGGATCGCGAGGGCCGGATTGCCGTGCTGGAACTCAGCCACATCCTCGACCCAATTTATCGCCAGCCCTCGAACGCAGATCGCACAGTTCCAACGGCTGTCGTCGCAGGAGAGGCGATGGATCACCCAGTCGGGCAGTTCCCAGCCGATCAGCCAGAAGCCCAGGTCAACCCAAGCCTCAGCTTCGATCAGGCGCTCCACGAGAGCGTTCGGTCTGATAGAAGACTTGAGCCGGGGACAGGCATATTCCAGCACATCGGCCACGAGGCCGGTCCGCGGTTGGGAGGCCGCCTCGATCCGAGACAGAAGGGAGCGGAGGTCCCGCTCCAGATTTTGCTTCGGCCACATCTTGGCTGTCCCGACAGGTCAGGACCGGACAACCTGCGTTCCAACGCCTGCAATCCAGCCCCGACCTCTCGGATCAGACATGGCCAGGTGCGCATAAAAAATCGATTGGGAAGTGAGGGGCCCAGTATAAAGGCCACATAAAGACGTCCGCTCGGACGGAGCCTAGACGGCATCCAGCAGGCGGTAGCCGATGCCCGGTTCGGTGAGGATGAAGCGCGGGTCGGACGGGTTCGGCTCGATCTTCTGCCGAAGCTGGCCAATATAGACCCGCAGGTATTGGGTGTCGCTCTCGTGGGCGGTGCCCCAAACGGCGGTGAGGATCTGCTTGTGCGTTACCACCTTGCCCGCATGGCGCGCTAGGAAGGCGAGAAGGTCGAACTCCTTTGGACTTAAGTTTACCTCCTCGCCCTGCCAGGTGATCCGACGCCGGGGCACATCAATCTCCAGTCCTCCCACGCTGACGACGGGCGTCTCACCCTTGCGCTGCATGCGGTGGCGCAGGGCCGTGCGCAGCCGGGCCATGAGCTCGCCGATCCCGAACGGCTTATTGACAAAATCGTCCGCGCCGAGATCGAGGGCGGCGATCTTCTCCGCCTCCCGGTCGCGGGCCGAGAGCACGATGATCGGGATGTCCGACCATTCGCGCACCCGGGCGATCACGTCCTTGCCGTCCAGATCGGGAAGACCAAGGTCGAGCACGACCACGTCAGGGGCGTCGCCGGCGATGCGCTTCAAGCCCWCGCCGGCGGTTCCGGCGCTGATGACCTCGTACTCGTTCACCTCAAGGGCCGGCCGGAGGAAACGATGGATTGCCGGCTCATCGTCGATGACGAGCACCCGTGTCGGATGGGTCATGGGTTCTGCTCCTCCAGGGGCAACCGGATCACGATGCGGGTGCCGTGCCCGTTCGCGACTGGGCTTTCGGCTGCAATCGACCCGCTATGCCCCTCGACGATCCCTTTCGCGATGGCAAGTCCCAGTCCGGTGCCTTGGCCCCCGTCACCATCCTGTTCTCGGCCACGGGCAAACTTCTCGAAGACCTTCGGGAGCAGTGTCGGCGAGATACCTGGGCCATTGTCCGTCATGGACAGCACGATCTCGCCTCCCTCCCGATGCGCCGCAAGCTCGACTTGCGCCTCCGGTCCCGCATAACGGACGGCATTGCCGACGATATTCGCCAGGGCCTGATCGAGCAGGGAGGGATCGGCCCGAACGAAAGGCAGCTCCGGCTCGACATTGAGACGGAAGGCCTGCGTTGCTCCTCGTCTCTTAGCGAGAGCCACAGCCCGGTCGAACGCCTCCCGCACATCGACCCAGTCGCGGCGGAGCTCAAGGGCACCGGCCTCCACCCGGGTCATCGACAGCAGGTTGCGGACCATCCGGTCAAGGTGCTCCGCCTCGTCCTTCACCTGATCCAGCAGGTCCCGCCTGGAAGGCTCCGGCAGCCTCGGCCCATAGTCGATCAGGCTGGTCGTCGCGCCGAGAATGGACGCGAGAGGAGTCCGGAAATCGTGGCTGATCGATGCCAGCAGCGTGTTGCGCACTCGTTCTGACTCGGCGGCCGTGTTAGCCGCCACGATCTCCCGCGTCAGCCGCGCCCGCTCCAGCGCCGCCGCGGTCAGCTCCGCCACCGTCTCGGCCAGGGTGCGGATTTCGGGATCAAGCGCGGACCCGTCGAGAGCGACGCCCATGACGCCGACACGGCCATGGGAGGAACGCAACGGCAGGAAAAGCCAGCGGGCCGATGGCAGCGTGTCCGTCCCGGCGCCTGCCGCCTCATCCTTCTCGTACGCCCAGCGGGCCGCCGAGGCCGACGCCGTGTCGAGCTCGTCCTCCGGCGGCCAGGAAGCCGCCAGTTCAAGGGTGTCGCCCTCGGGCAGGAGGATCGCCGCGGGCCGGTTGAGATATCCACTCAGTTCGACAGCAGCCCCCTCGGCGACCGCGCTCGCATTGGGGAAGCTGGAGAGCCGACGGGTGAACTCGTAGAGCCGCCGCGTCGCCCGCGCCCGGCTGACGGCCGCTGCCGCCTGTTCCCGCGCCCGCCCGGCCAAGGCAGAGGTCAGGACCGCTGCGCCAAGGAAGATGAACAGGGCCAGCAGCTCGTGCGGGCGCGCGACCGTGAAGGTGTAGACCGGGTCGATGAAGAAGAAATTGTAGCCGAGGAAGGACAGGATCGAGCTGACAACGGCCGGCCAGATCCCGAACCGGACGGCGGCGAACAGCACCGCCACCAGGAAGATCATGGAGATATTCGGCAGCGATACCACGGAGGCCATCGCCCGCCCGACCGCAATCGCTCCGGCCACGGCAAGAGCCGACCACAGGAAGGGGGTCCACGGCTGATCCAGCCTCACCCGTGGCAGGCGGTCCCGCCAGCGCGCCTTCCGAGTCTGCCCGTCCTTGGCGGTCACGACGTGAATGGCGATGTCCTCGGCGTGGTGAACCAGTTGGTGCGGCAGGGAGCGCCCGACGAGTTCGGACCACCAGCCGCCACGGGATCGTCCTACCACGATCTGGGTGACGTTCTCAAACCGGGCGAAGCGCAGAAGCTCCTGGACGATGTCGCCGGCTACCAGCGTCTTCGCCTCGTCGGCACCGAGCCGGGCGGCGAGCTGGAGCGTATCATTCAGACGGTTTCGCCCGTCGTCCCCAAGGCTCTCGCCCGGGCGCTCGACAGTCACGRCCATCCAGGGTGCGCCAATCGCCTCCGCCAAGCGCTTGGCGTGGCGCACGACCGCCGGGGAGATCTCGTCGGCGCCGACGCAGACCAGGATGCGTTCGCCAGCGGCCCACGGCCCCTCGACGCCGCTGCCCTGCATCCGCTCCAGCAGGTCGCTGTCGATGCGCTCGGCCGCGCGGCGCAGCGCCAGTTCACGCAACGCCACGAGGTTGTTAGGGCGAAAGAAGTTGTCGACCGCCCGTGCGGCCGTGTCCTGAACATAGACCTTGCCCTCGGACAATCGCTTGAGGAGCTCGTCCGGCGGCAGGTCGACAAGGACCAGCTCGTCCGCCTCGTCGAAGACCGCATCGGGCACGGTCTCGCGCACGCGGACCCGCGTGATGCGTTGGACCACGTCGTTCAGGCTTTCGAGATGCTGGATGTTCAGTGTCGTCCAGACGTCGATCCCGGCCGCCAGCAACTCCTCGATATCCTGCCATCGCTTCGGATGGCGGCTGCCGGGAGCATTCGTATGGGCGTATTCATCAACCAGGATCAGTTCCGGATGGCGTTTCAAGGCAGCGTCGAGATCGAACTCCTGCACCATCCGCCCGCGGTAGGGAACGGCAAGACGGGGCAGGATCTCGAAGCCCTGAAGGAGCTCCTCGGTTTCCTGACGCCCGTGGGTTTCGACGAGGCCGATGGTGACCTCCGTTCCCTCATCGCGCACCGTTCGGGCGGCTTGAAGCATGGCATAGGTCTTTCCCACGCCGGGCGCCGCCCCCAGAAAGATCCTGAGGCGGCCGCGTCCCTCCCGGTTGGCCAGGGTGAGCAGCGCATCGGGCGAGGCACGGGGCATCTCGGTCAGGGCCATGAGGGCTTACGCCTCCGTCGTCTCAGGATACATCACGCCCACGTTGGGAACCCAGCCCGTCGAGTGCCCGGTTGACCAGGAGAACGTTGACGCGGGGTTCCCCGAAAATCCCGAAGGTCCGCCCTTCGGTCGCGATCTCGATCACGTACCAGACCTGCTCCTCCGGGAGGTTCCGAGCCGCGGCGATGCGGGGCACCTGTGCCAACGCGAAGGCCGGGGAGACATGCGGGTCAAGGCCGCTGCCCGAGGTGGTGACGGCATCCCCTGGGATCGGCTGCGCTAGGCCGGCTTTACGCCACGTCTCGGACGATGCCGCAAGGCGATCCGCCAGCTTCGCGGAGGTCGGACCGAGGTTGGAGCCGGTCGAGGCAGACGCGTTGTAGGGCGCATCCACGGTCTTCGTCGGATCCGTCGGATCGGGAGCGCTGGTGGCCGACGGGCGCGGCCAGAGATAGCGGTCGGACGTGAAGGCCTGCCCGATCAGCTCGGAGCCGACGACACGGTCATCCTGCACGATCAGGCTGCCATTCGCCTGAGCGGGGAAAAGGAGCTGCCCGAGGCCCGTGACGGCAAAGGGATAGGCGAGCCCCGTCAGGGCCGTGAACAGCACGAGCAGAACGAGCGCGGGACGAAGATGAGACATGTTCGGTTCCAAATTTAAGCCCAGCCGATCACTGTTACGGCGAGGTCGATAATCTTGATGCCGATGAAGGGCACTAGAAGCCCGCCGAGGCCGTAGATCAGCAGATTGCGCCGCAGCAGGGTTGCGGCCCCCAGGGGACGGTACGGAATGCCGCGCAAGGCCAGCGGGATCAGCGCGATGATGATGAGGGCGTTGAAGATCACCGCCGACAGGATGGCGCTCTGCGGCGTCGACAGGCCCATGACGTTGAGCGCCCCGAGCTCGGGAATCGCGGCCACGAACAGCGCCGGGATGATGGCGAAGTACTTCGCCACGTCGTTGGCGATAGAAAACGTCGTGAGCGACCCGCGCGTCATCAGGAGTTGCTTGCCGATGCCGACGATCTCGATGAGCTTCGTTGGGTTCGAGTCGAGATCCACCATGTTGCCGGCCTCGCGGGCCGCCTGCGTGCCCGACTGCATCGCAACGCCGACATCCGCCTGGGCCAGGGCCGGGGCATCGTTCGTGCCGTCGCCGCACATGGCCACGAGGCGTCCTTCCGTTTGCGCACGGCGGATGTAATCGAGCTTGTCCTGCGGGGTTGCCTCGGCGATGAAGTCATCGACGCCCGCTTCCGAGGCGATTGCCGCCGCCGTCACCGGATTGTCGCCGGTGACCATGACGGTGCGGATGCCCATGCGGCGCAGCTCGGAGAAGCGCTCCTTGATGTCGGGCTTGACCACGTCCTTGAGATGGATAACGCCTAGCAGCCGGGTTCCGTCGGCGAGCCCGAGCGGCGTTCCGCCCGAGCGGGCGATGCGGTCTACGGCGGCGGCGAAGCCCTGATCCGACACGTTGCGTCCGCTGGCATCACGCACGAAGCGGAGCACGGCATCGACCGCTCCCTTGCGCAAGGCCCGGTTGCCAACGTCGACGCCGGAGAGGCGTGTGGTTGCTGAGAATTCGATGAAGCGGGCACCTTCCGGATTCCGGTCCGGAGACCGTTGGCCGTATTTCTCCTGGACGAGCGCCACGATGGAGCGGCCCTCCGCCGTCTCGTCCGCAAGGCTCGCCAGGAGGGCGGCTTCCGCCGCCTCGCGCTCCGTGACGCCGGATACCGGGATGATCTCGGACGCCATCCGGTTGCCGAAGGTGATGGTGCCCGTCTTGTCGAGGAGCAATGTGTCCACGTCGCCTGCCGCCTCAACCGCCCGCCCGGACATGGCGAGCACATTGAAGCGGATGAGGCGATCCATGCCGGCGACGCCGATGGCCGAAAGCAGGCCGCCGATGGTCGTCGGGATCAGCGTCACGAGAAGCGCCACGAGCACCGGGACCGGGACGTCGGCTCCGGAGTGGCGGCCCAGCCCGGACAGCGTCACCACGGCGATGAGGAACACGATGGTCATGCCCGCCAGCAGGACGTTGAGGGCAATCTCGTTCGGCGTTTTCTGCCGCTCGGCGCCTTCCACGAGGGCGATCATCCGGTCCAGGAACGAGGAGCCGGGCGCGGCCGTGATCCGCGCGATCAGCCAGTCAGAGATCACCGTCGTGCCGCCCGTGACGGCGGAGCGGTCGCCGCCGGACTCGCGGATCACGGGCGCGGACTCGCCTGTGATGGCGGCCTCGTTGACCGAGGCGATGCCTTCCACCACCTCGCCGTCACCCGGGATCAGGTCGCCGGCCTCGACGAGCACGAGATCGCCGATGTCGAGGTCGAGCGCCGATACGTTGGCGTGGAGATCCTTGCGTTCAGGGTCGTACAGACGCTTGGCGACAGTCTGCGTCCGCGCCTGGCGCAGGGTGTCAGCCTGGGCCCGGCCGCGCCCTTCGGCCACGGCTTCCGCGAAATTGGCGAAGATCACCGTGAACCAGAGCCAGGCCGCGATCTGCCCCGTGAAGAAGGCAGACGCGCCTGTCGCGAGATCTCGTACGGAGAGAACGGTCACCAGAAGCGCCACCACTTCCGTCACGAAGATGACGGGATTACGGATGAGGTCGCCGGGATTGAGCTTCCTGAGGGCGTCGAGAACCGCCTGGCGCAGGATCGTTCCATCGAACATCGAGATGGTCGGTTGAATATGTTTGCTCATGGAGCACCTGTCAGAATGTTTTTCCGGCCAGCATCAGCACCTGCTCGGCGATGGGACCGAGGGCGAGAGCGGGGAAGAACTGAAGGCCGCCGAGGATCAGGATCACGCCGATCAGGAGACCGATGAAGAGGGGGCCGTGGGTCGGGAAGGTCCCTGTTGATGCCTCCAGCCTGGTCTTCGCCGCCAGCGAGCCTGCGATGGCGAGCATCGGCACGATGTAGGCGAAGCGGCCCAGCAACATCGCGAGCCCGAGCGTCGTGTTGTACCAGGGCGAGTTGGCGGTGAGTCCGGCGAAGGCGGAGCCATTGTTGCCGGCTGCGGACGAATAGGCGTAAAGGATCTCGGACAGGCCATGCGGGCCGGAATTGAGCAATCCGGCCAAGCCCTGTGGGATCACGGCGGCGACGGCCGAGAAGCCCAGGATCGCGGTCGGCAGGATAAGGACGGCAAGCATCGCCATCTTGACCTCCTTCGCTTCGATCTTCTTGCCCAGGTATTCCGGCGTGCGACCGACCATGAGGCCCGCGACGAACACGGCGATGATCGCCATGACGAGGATGCCGTAGAGTCCGGATCCGACGCCGCCCGGCAGGATCTCGCCGAGCTGGATCAGGAACATCGGGATCAGGCCACCGATAGGCGTGAAGCTCGCATGCATGGAATTGACCGCACCCGTGGACAGGCCGGTGGTCACCGCGGCCCACAAGGCCGACAACGCAAGCCCGAAACGAACTTCCTTGCCCTCCATGTTGCCGTCGGCAGGATTGATACCCGCCGCGTGCAGCATCGGCGTGCCGGCCGCTTCCGCCGCGTAGGTGATCGCGATGCCTGCCACGAGCAGGACACCCATCACCCAGACCAGGGCGCGCGCCTGCCGAGTGTCGCCGACCAGACGACCGAAAGCGAAGACGACAGCCACCGAGACCACCAGCATCTGCCAGACCTGCACGAAATTCGTGAGCGCCGTCGGATTCTCAAAGGGATGAGCGGCATTCACGTTGAAGAAGCCGCCGCCATTGGTGCCAAGCTGYTTGATGGCGATCTGGCTTGCGACGGGACCGATAGCGATGGTCTGCTTGACGCCCTCCAGGGT
>NZ_JBFUMH010000143.1:0-13158 GCF_054049475.1 Microvirga sp. P5_D2
GGCTACGACACGCGCCTCGCATCRGGCGTCGTCTGCGCGGGAGGCTGCCTCGGCATTCTCATTCCTCCCAGCGTCATGCTCATTCTCTACGGAGCGACCGCCGGTGTGTCCGTTCCGAAGCTCTATGCCGGCGCCCTCTTCCCCGGCCTGATGCTGGCCGGTCTCTATATGTCCTATGTGATCATCCGCTGCATGATCAATCCGAGCCTCGCGCCGAAGCTTCCGCCCGAGCAGCGGAAAGTCTCATTGGCGAAAATCGTCTGGTCGCTCGCGACATCCTTCTTTCCGTTGGCGCTTCTCATCCTCTCGGTGCTCGGCGCCATCTTCTTCGGCATCGCGACGCCGACGGAAGCAGCCGCCGTCGGCGCGCTCGGCAGCCTTCTTCTCGCTGCAGCCTATCGCTCCCTCACATTTGGGAAGTTGAAAGAATCCATCATTCTCACGGCACGCACCTCCGCCATGGTGTGCTGGCTCTTCGTGGGCTCGTTCATCTTCTCGTCGATCTTCGCGTTCCTCGGCGGCCACCAGCCCATCGAAAATCTCGTCACCCATCTGAACCTCTCGCCCTTCTGGTTCCTGATCCTGACGCAGGCGATCATCTTCGTGCTTGGCTGGCCGCTGGAATGGACGGAGATCGTCGTGATCTTCGTGCCGATCTTCCTGCCGCTCCTCGACAATTTCGGCATCGATCCGATCTTCTTCGGCGTCCTGATCGCGCTCAACATTCAAACATCGTTCCTGTCGCCGCCGGTGGCGATGGCGCCCTTCTATTTGAAAGGCATCGCGCCGCCGCATGTGACCATCAACGAGATCTTCGCTGGCGTGATGCCCTTCCTTCTCCTCGTCATCGTGGCGATGGCGATGTTCTACATCTTCCCGCAGCTTGGCCTTTGGCTCCCCGCCTATCTTTATGGCTAAGCCGGGCGTTCGCTTCGATCAGGCATCCTGACCGGAACACCGCGTGCTTCTTCACGTTGGCCTCCAAGCCATTTCGGAAAAGGAGGCTGTCATGAGATGCCAATTCTGCCATCTGGACGTCGAGAATCCCTGCCGCAGCACCGAGCAGGTGCAGCAGCGGGCCGCCGATCACGTGGAGCGTTGCGAGCATGCCTTGCACGACGGACAGGACATGGGCGCCGGCTCTCCCCATAGCGGCAAATGATTTTCTGGAGCGAAGATATGGGCGGCAAGCGCAGCGACGATGACAAGGGCCTGGCGGAGCAGAGCCTCGGCACCAGCAACGTGCCGCCGACCGATGCCAATCCGCACCGCCAGGATCAAGGCGACGGCTCCTCCGGTGGCCGGCAGCTGAGAAAGAACGATCAGCGCAAGGGCATGGAGAAGGCCGGACACGGCAAGTCCTGACCGGAGGCGTTGAGGATCAGCCAAGCCCGTACCTGTCGAGGCACTGGCGGATAAGCTGGCCTAAGAACGATCCTCTCGTTTGATCCGTAATACAAGACAGCGACACAAACGGCCCGATCAGTCGGGCCGTTTATTTCGAGATCAGGCTATCCGAAGATCAGGAACCCATTCCGATTCACATCAAGTATTCGTTACGGAATATCGTACTGATAGACCGATATACCAAAGAGAAGCCGTTGTGATTTTACACACAGATTGCGCGGTGCCAGTGTGATTGAAGAAAAAATAATCAGATCACCAAGGGAATACTTCAGGAGGGTATCCATGACCGCATCGTCTCTCAGCTTCAGGCTCGCCGTTCTTTGTGTCATCGCCGGCATGGGTATGGGGATCGGCATGGCCGCCTCCCAGGACCATTCCATCATGCCCGCCCATGCCCATCTCAACCTGCTCGGCTGGGTATCGCTGTTCCTGTTCGGCATCTACTACGAGCGGCGGCCTGCCCTCGACACCAGCCGCCTTGCCAGGATCCAGGTCTATCTCTGGACCATCGGCACCGTGGTCCTGACCGTTGCCGTCGCCGCCATCCACCTCGGCTACGAAGCCGCGGACCCTCTCGCCGGCATCGCGTCCCTCATAGTTCTCGGCGCCATGCTGCTCTTCGCCTATTTCGTCTTCCGGCCTGCGCATTCAGCAACGCCGGCACCGACCGCGCGGATGACGCCGGCGGAATGAGGATTGCGAGCCAGCAATAAAAAAAGCCCCGCCATGAGGCGGGGCTTGCTTTAAAATGTTGGTCTTAGGATCAATTGCGAAGAGCAATAAATAAAAAATTCTGCTGACCGAAACACGTAAACGCTCAACATCAACGGAGCCCCGTTCCGGAAAAATGGATGGATGGAACCCGTTTGAGTGCGGCAGCCTCAGCACATGCCGAGACCGCCATTGGCAAAAGAGGGAGTTAGATCACGAAGAAGTCGGCGGCGGTGAGCGCGGCCTTGTTCTCGATCACGGCGAAGATTTTTGCCGCGCCCAAACCCGAACCATCGGCGTCATAGGACAAGGCGCCGGTGGTCTTGTTGTAGACGATGTAGTCGTTGGCATCGCCGGCCTTCTCGGCAACCTTGAAGAAGCTCGACGACAGCTTGCCRGTATTCGTCAGCTTGCTGAAAATCTTGTTCTCCAGACGGATCGAATCGTCGGCCAAGTTGAAGTCGGTGATGATATCGATGTCCTTGCCGATGGCGGTATCGAAGACGAAGGCATCTTCCTGCGTGCCGCCCGTCAGCACATCGCTGCCGGCCTTGCCCCACAGCACGTCACGGCCTGCATTGCCCTTGAGCCACTCGTTGGCGGAAGCGCCGGTCAAGTAGTTGTTGCTGTTCGAACCCTCGATCGTCTTCGTCGTCACCGGACGACCGGGAACTTCCGGCACAGGCGTGTCGGGAATCGGCTTGGGATCGGTCGGAATCGGCGTCGGATCGGGGTCCGCCGGAACCGGATTCGTCGGCGTCGGTGTAACGCCCGTGTGGTTGAACGACAGCGCATAGAACGACGTCTGGCCATAGCCCGAGCCGTTGGTCTCGTTTGCGCCGAGATAGGCGCCGGCCTTGAAGTAGAAGCTGTCCGACTCCCACACACTGTTGATGGTCGTGTGCGAGTGATAGACCTTGCCGTCGGCATAGATATCGACGTCGAGCACGCTGCCCTTGGCGTTGATCGTGTACGAGAACTTCTCGTTCAGAGACACATCGGGAGCGGAACCGTCATCGGCCTTGAAGTTGAAGGTGTGCTCCTTGTTGTCGGAGCCCGAGAGGTCGTTGGCGAAATAGAGCTTGTTGTCGTTCCAGTAGAGACGCACCAGCTCGTCGTCCTCTCCATGGATCTGGCCGACCACGATCTTCTTGCCCTGGCCGTCGCGAGTCGGCGCAGCATCAACCTCGAGCGTCGCGCTCATGAAGCCGCCCGTGGAGAGCTTCCAGGCTGCTTTCGCGGTGCCGTTCATCTCGCGAAGTTCCGAGCGGGCATAGGACGAGCCGCTCGTGGTGGCGCCGTCGACGGCAGCGTAGAACGTCATGGCTCCGTCAGCAGCGGTGTAGAAATACTTGCTGTTCTGGTAGCCGCTCAGGTTCTGAACTTCGACAGCGGTGCCGCTGGTGTTGCCGGAGGAGTCGACCGGAAGCGTAATCTTCCAATTGGTCAAATCAAAGTTGCCGCTTGGCGCGACATTGGATTTCAAAGTCATGATGGTTGCCCCAAGCACCTAGCGAGACCCTTAAACGAGTCTTCTCAGGCACTTTGAATTTTTGTTTGAACAAATTGTAGTCAGAACGATGGGAATATACGCAAGGTAGACGTGAAAAATTTTAACTGAACTCAATACTTGAACAAGAGTACTTTAGATGTACCGAGCTTGGCCGCCCGATCTGTTGAGACCCCTTTTCGATTCCAAATAGGGCGAAATCGTGACCGTTATGATTTAACGTTCTATATTTTTGCTCACCTGACCTTTCCATTCATCATTTTCATCCCCTTCAAATGAAGAGTTATTGTAGTTGCTTCAGGCAATTCATTAGCCGCGACCATCATTCTCTACGTAAGCTGACGGAACTGGACGGAGCGCGTTCGGCCTCGCGGGCCGCTTCTGGAATTTCCCTGAGATGTGGGCATGCCTGATCCCTGCAAGACTTGGGAAGTCCAGGCTGCATGTCGTGCGCCGACGCGCCTCCTATGCTTCATGATGAAAACCTCATAGGGTGGGCGTATTAGCCCCAGGTTCCGCGCGGCTTGGCCGGAACATTGGCAGACGCATTCACGAAGCCCGGCACTGCCTGACGCCCGCACACCGTGACGTACAGCTGCGGCGCCATAGAATATGTATTGTCGGTGGGAGTATTGTTGATGGGCGGACGACAAGCCGCTGCCGCAGCAATGGAGGCGCCACAATGACACTCCCCTTAAGCCAGCAGGGAGAACACCTTCCACTCCTGCGGAAGCTGGAAAGCATCGCCGACCTTTCCGACGAGGAAAAGCAGGCCATCCTCAACCTGCCTGTGAATGTCAGAGTCATAGAGGCCGATACCGATATCGTGCGAGACGGCGACCGCCCCGCGGAATGCTGCCTGATCCTCGATGGCTTTACCTGCCGCTACAAGCTCCTGCCCGACGGCACACGACAGATCACGGGATTTTATATCCCTGGCGACATCCCCGACCTTCAAAGCCTTTTTCTGCACACCTTGGACAACAGCCTCGGCACGTTCGTGAAAACACGCGTGGCCATGATCCCGCATCAGATCCTGCGGGACTTGTTCCGCCGCAATCCAAGGATCGCCGAAATCTTCTGGCGGGATTCCCTCATCGAGGCCGCCATCTTCCGCGAGTGGATGGTAGGCCTCGGCCGTCGCTCCGCCTACCAGCGCATGGCGCATCTTTTATGCGAACTCCAGATGCGCCTGCGCGCGGTCGGGCTTGCCGAGGAAAGCGGATACGACCTGCCGTTGACGCAGAATGAAATCGGAGATGCCCTCGGCTTGTCGACGGTTCATGTGAACCGCGTCCTCCAGGATCTCAGGAATGACGGCTTGGTCGTTCTGCGCGCAGGCGCGCTCACCATCCTCGACTGGGAAGGGCTCAAGAGCGCAGCGGAGTTCGATCTCACCTATCTGCATCTCGACAGCGATCCTGAAGACCGGCAGGTTTAATGCCGCCACGTTGCAGTCGAAAGTTCTCGTCCCTCATGCCTGCATGAGAATGGCGGCAACAACGATCACAGCCACAATCAGATCGGTGATCATCGCAACGTTTTCCTTGAGGCTGCGATCCTTGTTCGCGACGTGCTTGAGACCCGCAAGCCCCAAATAGAGAGCCTCCGTCAATCCGCGACGGGAACGACCCAATTCGGAAATGCGAGCGAAAGCACAGCGATCGAGCCCATAGCGAGATTGCCGACGCCGATCTCGGTGACGAGTTTCTCGGCTGTAGGATGCCCGATATTGAAAATCGCCTTCGCGGTAAACGACGGCTGCAGAACTTGGCGCAAGCCCGCGGTGAACAACCTCACGCCCACAGCCCAGAACACAAACCACTTCGCAACGAGTTCAGGGGCAGCGTGGTTTCCAAGCAGAAGCTCGACGATGATCGACACCAATGGGAAAACGATCGTCATTCCGATGACAATTGCCGAATACATGCCTGCCCTCTCGCGTCGCAGGCGATCGCGCGTTACCGGACGCACAGGGCCGATAGACAGTGCCGTACGCGGGACATTCAAAGACCGCTACTCTCCGCCCGCACCGACTTTCGAAGTCACCGCAGGCCCGATGCAGCGCCGGCCATCACATCCGCAAGTATCGGTATTGCCTTAAATCTTCCAGCAGGAGGCTAGTGACCGCTCCGGGAAATAGCAACGCTTGTGCACTGGAGCCAATGCTTGGAGCATGATCGAGCGTCGTAAAGGGGATGTAAGATCCAAGCTTACCTTGTAAGCGCGATCCGTGGGCCATTTAAACCACGGACCTTGCACCTTTGGCGCTCCCTAGGGGACTCGAACCCCTGTTTTCGCCGTGAGAGGGCCAAAACCCGGACATCGGCACACGCCAGCGAACACCTTTAACATATTGATAATACAGGATTTTATCTCTACACTGCTCGACACGATCCGGGGGTGTCCGCCCCCGCCTTTTCGAGAAATTTTGGAGAATTTTTCGTGCCGCGTGCCGTCCGTTCCGTCAAGCTCGACACCCGCACCGCCCGTAGCCGCCTGCCAGCCCGCAAGGCGCCCTTCTTTGTTAGGATTGGCGACAAGCTCCAGCTTGGCTATTGGCGCGGCGTCAAGGGCGGCTCGTGGATCGCCCGTCGCTACACCGGCGACGGCGTCTACGCCTCCCATAGCCTAGGGCCTGCCGACGACCTGCGCGAACCGGACGGCACCACCATTCTCACGTTTGATCAAGCCCAGACGCGCGCCAAGGCGTGGGACGCAGAGGAACGAGCCGCGGCTGCCGGCGTCGGCCGCCGCGGCCCGCTCACCGTCGAGCAGGCTATCGAGACCTATCTGGTCCACCTGCGCGCTGTGAAGGGGTCCAAGGCGGAGGCCACGGCCCGCTCGGTTGCGCGCTCTCGCATCCTGCCCGAACTGGGGCGCCTGCAGTGCGCTGCCCTGACCGTCAAGCGCCTGACAGCCTGGCGCAATGACCTGGCCGGTGCCCCTAAGCTGGTCCGCACGGCACAGACAGTCGTCGAGCGCGCCACCCGTGCCGTTACGGCCGCGCCGGAGGCTGAACGGAAGCGCAAGGCTACCGCCAACCGGATCATGACGGTGCTCAAAGCGGCCCTAAACCTCGCCTATCAGTCTGGCGAGATTGCCTCCGACGATACCTGGCGCCGGCTCAAACCCTTTCCGAAGGTTGACGTGCCGAAGATGCGCTATCTCTTCGACGATGAGTGCCGCCAGCTCATGGCTGCTTGCGCTCCTGATTTCCGGACGCTGGTCGAAGCAGCCCTGCTCACCGGCTGTCGTTATGGGGAACTGTGTCAGCTGCGCGCTGGAGATGTCGACCTGATTGCCGGCACGCTCCACATCCGGGAAACCAAGAGTGGCAAACCGCGGCATGTCGCGCTGACCGCAGAAGGAATTGACTTTTTCGCGGCCCGGATCGCAGGTCAGCGCCCGTCTACGCTCGTCCTCACGCATGCGGATGGGACTGCCTGGGCGCCCTCTCACCAACAGCGGCCGATTCAGGCGGCCTCAGAGCAGGCTGAGCTCGATCCACCGGTAACCTTCCATGATCTACGCAACACTTATGGCGCGCGGCTGGCACGCACCGGCGTGCCGATGGCCGTCATTGCAGCGCAGCTCGGGCATGCCGATACCCGGATCACAGAGCGGCATTATGCTCACCTCGCGCCCAACTATGTCGCCGATATGATCCGCAGCCATTTTGGACCGATCGGGATCTCCGCGTCGAATGTTACTACTCTACGACGAGTCTCATAACTAACGGCATGCAGAGAGAAGGGCAGTACTAACCTGAGATACTGACTACCTTTCAGACGCGGTTAAACACCCAAGGCACGAGCACCGCTGCGATGGCGCCTGTCCAGCCCGCCACCTTGTAGCGGCATCCAATTCGGTGGTCGATACCATCAAAGATACCGCCTGCCGACAACACCACTCGCCAGGCAAACAGCGGATCTAATGCCGGCTAGCGCCGAATCGATTCGGCACACGCCTATAGCTCACAAACCAACCGCCGTCTTCGTCGCCCCGCCGTGTTGGGTAACCCGAGGACGGCAGCGGATCTTTACCGCACTCTTCGTGAACACCTCGTCCGTCGCCTTACTCGACCATATAAAAGCCTCGCCGGGGCGAAGGTTCGCCATTTTCTCAGGCGTGAGCGAGCCGAGGGCTGCGTTCGCCTTCTGGATGTGCTTGAGCCACGCGGGCGAGTTGAACTTGTGGAGGATGACCTGGCTCGAAAGCTCGATGAGCGAGACGGGCACCGATGGCGGATCCTGGCTCGCGACCATGATGCTCGTGCCCTTGTGACGCATCTCGCGCACGACCTCGATGAGGCCAGCGACCAGGTCCGGGCTCTCGATGTACTTGTGGGCCTCGTCGAAGACGACGAGCTTGTTGAACGAGCGCTCTGTTCCCTGCGCGTCGCGGTACTTCGCATCGGCGAAGAGCTGGAGGAGCACCACGAAGAGCCCCAGCGCTTCGTCCTTCTCGATGAACTCATCGCGAAGGTCGACGATGATGAGGCGGCCGGGGCGGATCTCATCCTTTAGGCGAACCGAGTCATCGATGTACTCGCTCGCGAGCTCGAGGCGCATCTTCGCCATGCCCTTGAGGTGATCGGGCAACGACGACGCTTCGATGCCCTGGTTCAGCCCCGCGAGCGTCAAGTCATCGCGGAGCGATTTCATCACTCGATTGAGCTGCCGAATATACGTGGCCTGATTGCCGACCGCTCCCATGAGGAAGCGCCAGTGGCTAGTCTGCAGCTCTGCAGCGCCGAACTTCAACGGGCGCACCTCGATGCCCGGGTACTCCTGTTTGCGCTCGTCGAGCTTGTCGGCCGGCGCGAGGAGGAGCACGTCGGAGAGCGCACGGGGCTCTGCACCGAAGGTGTCCTTCAGAGCCTTCACCTGCGCGGCTTCGCTGTTCGGCGCGACCATCGACGTGAACTCAGGCCGATAGTCCATCGTCGGGCTGTAGTGGAAAATGACCGTGGCGAGCGGCTGCGGCAAGACATTGATGCTCGGGATCCGCAGAGAAGCCATCTCCGCAATCGCGCCAAGCGTATAGCTCTTGCCACCGCCCTGGACGCCGAAGAGGCTGATGGTGTGCGTCTGGTTCAGGTCGATCGCGATACGCCGACCGGAGACGTCGCCAAGGAGGCCGTACTGGGGCGAGTCACCGGTGACGCCGAGCATGATGTCGTAGGGAACCGCGTACGCGCTCTTCGCCTCGGGGCCCGGCGTGGGCAACGGCTCGTCTGCAGCCGGGGGCTCGGGACGCGCAGCCATGGGGGCGACGTTGGCCACCAGCGCGGGCTTGGGCGGCGGCGCGACGGTCATGGCCTCGGGCGCACTCGCGCGCGCCGCAGCCGCATCGGCGGGCTTAGGCACGGCTTCCTGCGGCGCTAAGGCCGTGTGCGAGGGAGGCGGGACACTCGGTTGGCGGCCGCGCAGCTCGTCCCAGGACACTGAGCGATYTCGCGGCGAGCCCAGGAAGGCCGCCGAGTCGAGCGTCGGCACCGAGGGCGCGCGCTCGCGTCGACGGCGAACCTCGGTGACTCCGCGCGGGCGCGGGCCACCACCGCCCGGCCCACCGCTCCCCGACGAGCTGGCACTGAAGCTCGCCGACGACTCGGTGCTGGGCGCAGCGGCATCGACGAGCTGCCGAATCAGATCGACGCCGATGCGGTGGTACTCAATGCTGCTCTCGCTCTCTGGCGGCTCCGTGCCGGGCTTGGCGAAGTCGAAGATGAGCGCGCTGCGCGTGAACGAGAGCTGGTAGCCGTCGTCGAGCGTGTGAACGAAGTAGCGCGCCTCGTCAGCGGCCCCGCGGCTAATGGCCCCGTAGCGCTCCGCGCGCTCCAAGTAGAACTCGAGGAGCAGCGCGAGCTCGCGCGTCTTAAACGCGCGGTCGGGGCGGCCTTGGGGCGTATGCTGCGGGTCAAAGTGGTGCGCGAGCACCTGTTCGCTCTGGCTGATCTGCTCAGCGATGCTCGACTTGAGCGCGTTGTACGCGGCGAGATCGCCGACGCCCGAGTAGCACTTCACCTCGACGAGCCGACACGTGATGATGCGCCGGGTGATGTCGAGGTCGAAGAGCCCGAGGTCCGTGCGCTTGAAGCTGACCTCGTCGCCCAGCTCATCGGCCCCCTGCTTCAGCATGCGGTAAAGCTCGAGGTGCGCGTCGAGCGGGACGATGATCTGGTTCTCAAAAACGCCCTGGTGCTCCAGATAAAGGCGCGAGAGCGCGAGGCCCAGGGCTTCCGCCCGCTGCGTCGGTGACGAGATGAGCTTCAGCGCGAGCCGCCCGGACAGCGACCGGAGCTGATCGAGAAGCACCACGGCGTGGCGCCCTTCGGCCTGGAGCCCGTACTGCTCGAGAACCGGACGCAGGAGCCCTTCGAGCTCGGCGACCGACCGCGAGGTGATGACGAGCCGGTGCCCCAGCGTGCTCGCCATGTCGGGCGAGTGGTCGATGAGGTAGTCGGGGCGCGTCGCGTGACCGCCGTGGTCGAAGAACTCGATGCCGAGATTGCGATCGAGCGTGAACACCCAGTCGCTCACCTCGTGTACCTGATGGAGGAGCGCGCGGTCGTCGGGACCGAGCGCGAGGCTCACCACGGGACGTAGATCGATGCCGCTCTGGCCGGTGGCGATAGTGGCCGTTGCGCTCGACATCGCAGCCGCAAGGCTGCCGAGCAGATCGGACAGCTCCTCGGCGTCCTCGATGGGCTGGGCCACCCCGTGACGTGGGAGCCGGCGCCACGCAACGGTTAGCTCGTCCTCGTGGTACTCCGTAGAGAACTCCTGCACGAGGCCGTGAACGAAGGCCGTCGCGTGGCGCGGGTCCGCCTTGCGCGCCGCCACTTCCTCGGCTGGGAACACGTCGAAGAGCAGCGACAGGTGCGCCGCGTGCGTTTCAGGGCTCGTGCGGAAGTCCTTGGTCGCGCGCACCGCGAAGCGCAGCTTCGGATGAAGGTGCGTCTCGGCCGGCACCGAGAAAGCGTCGGCTTCACGCGCAGCGGTGACGCCGTCGGCCGTGAGCAGCGCGGCGATCTCCTCTCCGACACCCGGCGCGTCGGGATCGGGCACGAACAGCCGGAGGTCATAGCGGAGGTCGGCGAACGCCGATTCCTTCTGCAGCTCGAGGAGCATGTCCCCGAGGACTCCTGCGCGGCCCGGGTTGAACGCGTTGATGATCAGCGTGCGAACGTAGGGGTGCTGTACGAGGTAGCGCCGCACGCGCGACGCGAGGTACGCGCCATCGATGAGCGCTCCACCGATGGCGGGCTCCGGCAGACCGAGCGCGCTGCACACCTCGCCGACGAGCCCGCGAGGGTCCTCCTCATTCGAGGGCGCGAAGAGAGTCCAGAACGGGTTGATGCTGTCGACTGCGGTCAGCACGTGGCCAGCTTCCGTAGGCAGCACCGGAGGGAAGCTCGTCGGCGAAAGGAGCTTCAGCAGGGCCTCTCGAGTCGGGACCACGTACTCGTGCGGCGCGTTCTTCGCAGCTATCACCCAGCGGGCRCCCAGCTTCGCCCACGTGGCAAACCACAGTGCCCGGAGCGGGTGCGTAGGAGCCACAAGCACGGCGTCGCGGCGCCGGCCGCGGTGGTCGACGATGGCGAGGAGAACCGAGTCAAGCGCGAGGACCTTGCGCAAGTCGGCAAAAGCCCGCTGCGAGTCGCTCTTTGCCGTTGCTTCTGTGCGGCGCGAGAGGTCGCCGAGCAGCTCGAGGTACGCCTCGGCGTAGTCACTCGCGAGCTCGGCGTGCGCGGCGGCGTCGGTGCCCTGCGTGACCAGCTCGGACGTGCCGGCCCGCACCGCTTCGAAGTAGCGCGTGCGGGCTTCGAGGAAGCGGTCGCCGGCGGGCCCCCGCGGCCAGCCATTGACCTCGCCGGTGCTCGTCCCGGGCACGCCGTGGTTCAGCGGGATGCGCCAACTGATTGGCCCCTCCGGCGCGGCGAGGATCTTCTGCTCGATGCTCTTGAGCGCGCGAGAGACTGGCACATGCACGGAGCCTTCACGACCGAGCTTGACCTCGAGCATGTCCGCGCCGGTCACGTGGCCCTTGGTATTCTCGGCCCATGTGGCATGTCCGAAGACGACGCTCGCGGGATCGCGGTCGCCGAGGATGGCAGAGAACTGCGCCCGGAAGAGGGCGTGCAGCGCGCTCGGCTCGCGCCGCACCGCACGTTGTGCAGGCTCGATCACGACCTCCGTGTCGGGCAGCACGTAGAAAAGGTCGCTCCCATTCGGCCGCGGAAGCGTTTCCTCCGTGTCCGCATTCCACGCGATGGCGTTGCCGTTGGAGTCAACAAGCGGGATGAGATCGCCGCTCTCCGTCTGCGCGAGCACTCGGACGAAGTGCCAGCCCTCCTCCCAGTCAATCTTGCCGAGCGCGGAGAACGAGATGGTCGCCTTGTCCGTCGCGGTCTTCCACACTGCCTTGCTGCGAGCGAGGCCGATGGGACCGTGTTCCTTCGAGATAACCTGCGCCACGAACTTGGCCAGGCCCTGAACCTTGCTGGGGTGCGGATCGGTGCGGAACGTGACGTTGAACTTCTTGAGGCTACTCACCGGGAGGATGCGCTGCCCGATGAGCTGAACGAGGGGCTCCTTGGTTTCATCGTCGGCGACGGACGGAAGGTCCGTCTGCACCTCGCCGATGAAGATGGCGTCGGGCTGAACGCCGCCGTCCTCGAACTCCCACTTGTTGAGGGCGAGCTGCCAGTTCGTCTTGTCGACGACGATGCGGCGCGCCCACTGGCGCGGGTCATCGGTGCCCACCTCGGCGAGGAAGTTGCCCAGCAGGTTCTTGAACGCGCGCTTGGCGAGCCCCAGCTCACCCACTCGACCGCGCTCCGAGCGCGGCGACCACGTCAGCTTCTCGACGCACTCGCGGTTGCGCACGAGGCGCGGTGGCGCCTTCTCGGGCGGCGCGAGCCACTCGAAGTCGGGCACGAGGCCGACCTCGTAGAGCGACGCCCCGATGGCTTCCGCGTCATTGCCGTTCACCTTCGCCGTGAGGAGGAAGCGCGCTGTCGAGAGCGCGTCGGCGAACGCCCAAGGAGTCTCGGACTCACGCAAACGACGGATCGACTCCTGGACGGAGCCGCGCAGCGCGGCCGGGATCTCTTGGACCAGCCGCTTGATGAGCGCTTCGTAGAGACCTGTGACTGGGACCTCCTCGAATGTCGCGACGCCGAAGGAATCCTCGGCTGAGGCGCGCACCTCACTGGGCACGAACACGAGGAGCGGCTGGCGCAGAGAACCGTCGGCGTGCGGGTTGCGCAGCTCGACGAGCTTGGTGCTCGACACCGCGAACTCGGGCTGGATCCCCAGCTTGCCGTCGGTGAGGACGACGACCGTGGTGTTCGGCAGCTCGGCGCGAAGGCGCGCGCACAGACGTACCATCAGCTCGGCGTCAAGGTCGCTCACGCGCATGCAGTGTCCGGCGACGCGCGTGCGGAGTTGCTCGACCAGCAGCGGGACGGCGACGTTCTCCAACTCAATCGTGAGCTGCGCCTGTGACAGCTCCTGAAACCC
>NZ_JBFUMH010000144.1:0-13117 GCF_054049475.1 Microvirga sp. P5_D2
GGGATCGTGCTTTACGATGAGGATGGTACAGGGTCCAAGGCCGCGATCCAGATCGCGATCCTGGACAGGAACATCAAGAAGATCTCCGAGAAGGACTTCTTCATCGTCTAAGGTTCAAGGCCAGCGGGTTCTCTCGCTGGCCTTTTCCATTGTCGGCTGGTGCATCCTTTGGATGCCGAATGTCCTGCCCCGCACGACGCGCTAGTGCATGATCCTTCGGCCGTTCGGCATATCGAGCGAGAAGGCGGGGATCTCGGCGTCGAAGGTTTCGCCGGTGCTGGTTTCCATCACATAGCTTCCCTGCATGGTGCCGCTCGGCGTCGTCAGGGGGCAGCCGCTCGTGTAGCTGTAGCTCTCGCCGGGACCGAGGGTTGGCTCTTCACCGACCACGCCGGCGCCGCGCACTTCCTGCAGGCGGCCCTGATCGTCGAGGATCCGCCAATAGCGTGAGCGCAGCTGAACCCGCTCCAGCCCCGTGTTGATGATTTCCACCGTGTAGGCGAAGAAATAACGGCTGTCCTCCGGGGAGGATTCTTCTGGCATGTAGCGGGGTGTCACCGTCACGCTGATGCCGCGGGTTACGGCCTTGTACATGAGTGGTCCCTTGAAGCCGGTCCTGAATGCCGATCCTGCCGTGGTAAGGCGGCCCGAAGGCCCCGTCAATCGAGGGCAGGAGGCTATGCTCGCTTGTGCGCTTTCCGGGACGATGGCGATCGGGTCGAGCGTGCACTTTGAAATTCCGGCAACATCTCTTAGAGAGAAGGTCAGGCTCAAGAACTCGAATGAGGGCCTTCGCCCTCGGAAGACAAACATGGTTGCGTTGAAGGACGGGATCCAATCGGCTGATGCCATCATGCGCCTTGCGGAAGCTGGCGTCATCAAACCGGAGACGCCGTTCGCCTCCGATCAGGTGCAGCCGGCGAGCCTCGACCTGCGGCTGGGCCRCCGGGCCTACCGGGTGCGCGCCAGCTTCCTGCCGGGGCGGGGCCATACGGTCCAGGACCGCCTGAACCAGCTGAGCTTCCATGAGATCGATCTCGCCGCAGGCGCCATCCTCGAGACGGGCAGCGTCTATATCGCCGAGTTGCAGGAAAGCCTGAGCCTGCCGGACGATCTCTCAGCGGCGGCCAACCCCAAAAGCTCCACGGGCCGCATCGATGTGTTCACCCGCGTGATCACCGACCGGAGCCAGGAATTCGACACCATCGGCGCGGGCTATAACGGCCGGCTTTATGCCGAGATTTCCCCCCGCACCTTCCCCGTTCTGGTTCGCACCGGCACGCGCCTCTCCCAGCTCCGCCTCAGGAAAGGGGCTGTGCGCCTGAGCGATGCCGAGCTCCAGGCCCTGCACCAGCGCGAGCGAGTCGTGACCTCCGCCGAGCCATCGATCCAGGACGGCGTGGCCGTCAGCGTAGATCTGGCGGGCTTCGGCCCCGATAATCTCATCGGCTACCGGGCCAAGCGCCATACGGGCCTCGTCGATGTGGACAAGCCAGGTTCCTGCCGGGTCGCCGATTATTGGGAGCCCCTCTATGCCGACGCCAGCCGTACCCTGATCCTCGACCCGGGCCAGTTCTACATCCTCGCCTCCAAGGAAGCGGTGCATGTGCCGCCGGATTACGCCGCCGAGATGGTGCCCTTCGATCCCCTCGTGGGCGAGTTCCGGGTCCATTACGCGGGCTTCTTCGATCCGGGCTTCGGTCATGCCGGTGCAGGAGGGGAGGGGGCCCGCGCGGTCCTCGAAGTCCGCTCCCGCGATGTGCCCTTCATCCTGGAGGACGGACAGATTGTCGGCCGCCTCGTCTACGAGCGCATGGCCGAGCGCCCCCAGGTGCTTTACGGCTCCGGGGCCGGCTCGAATTACCAGGCCCAAGGCCTGAAGCTCTCCAAGCACTTCCGCTGACCCCCTTGCGGAAGGGCCGTCAAGGTCGATATGGTCGGCACAACGCGGGCGTAGTTCAGAGGTAGAACGTCAGCTTCCCAAGCTGAATGTCGTGGGTTCGATTCCCATCGCCCGCTCCACCTAACTTATTGGTGGAAAAAGCTTTCCGACGTTCTGCCGCTAATCTCGTGTTCCCCACGTTCCTCGCCGCGTTCCCTATGGGCTGTTCAGGCCCCGTTCTTCGCGGTGCGGTGGCCGATTCGAAGCTCGGCTACTTTCCGCGACTTCCCAACTGCGCCCCGTGAATAGCGAAGCGTGGTTGATGACTGTGAATGTGCCGCCGTAGACCGGATATGGTCTAGGTCCGCACCGGCATCCTCGGCCTCAGTGATGGCCCCAGCTCTAGCGTCCATGTTCCAGACGTGCTCAGGTACGCCCGCAGCGCGAGCGACTAGACGCCACTCTCTACCATAGGCACTCTCCGCATAGGGGCGCCCGGCTGTCTCATCGACGATTACCGGCCCCAAGCGCCGATCGGCTGGGATCAAATCCAAGCACCGGAGTACAAGAGGGCAAAGTTTTAGATCATGAGCCGCGTAGGCACCTGTCTTGGTGGTTGCCTTCCTGAGCACGAGGTCGGCCGCGATATCGCTCCACACGAGCCCGTTAATCCATCGACGCCCATTGAGAACGATACCCGAGGCTTCCTCGCCCTGAGGGATTAGCTCCCACTCGCCAATCACGTCTTTCTGACGCATGGCAGTCTCGAACTGGAAAGCTGTGCCAAGAGCAAGAGAAAGCCGCCCCATCTCAATCGCCTTGGGGATGAAGGCCTCAACGTGCTCAAGCTCCATTGCAACCCGACGCCGGGCCGGCTGGGCGAAGCGGGCATGCTCAAGGATCTCGTAAAGGCGCCTGCACTCGGGAAGCTCCGCCATAATACCATAGGCTAATAGCTCACGTAGCTTCTTGATGATCCCGTGAGCCTTTCGGACTCTCTCAGGTCCACCAGGGACCTTTGGCTTCTTAGCCTCATCGTACCAGTGATAGAAATTTCCTATCTTGAGGGCTGCTAAAGCTCTCTTTCCGAAAGCCTTTTCGATAATCTTGAGGGTGTACGTGTCCTTGTGGCGAGTGTTGTGCTTCATCCGCTGGAATGGGCTGGCCTCGTCCAACTGGTAACGGCGGGAAAGGCTGAGGATCGTCCCATCAAAGGCGAGCTTGTCGCGCTGCCGGCCTGACGACCATTCGAGCATTTCAGCCTGAAGCTTCATGCACATGGCCGATACTAGGGGTAGGTGATCGGGATTGTCGGCCTCGTAGGGTAGAGGCACCGACTTAGGCTCATATCCAGCTTTTGACAGGTCTGCGCGAGCGATCCAGTAGAGTTTGTCTGGGCCGCTCTTTCGAGGCCGAGTTTTTAGGCCCGGTGTAGGGTAGTCATAGGGCATCGAGGTTATCCTCTCCGTCTGGTTGAGAGGCCTCGATGGTAGTCAGGTTGTAACGGCGGAGCCAATATGCCTCAACCGCGGGCCAGAAGCGACCGCCCATCACTGGATCTACGCGGGGTAGGCCGCCACGCTCAAGGATCTTCGCCTTTGCGGCCCATTCTGCCGGTTCTTGGCTCAAACGGYGGGCAATTTCGCTCTCAGAGGGGAAAAGACCTTGCGAGCGCACATCAACCCCACCGCGAGCTCGCGCGGACCCTTTCCGTTTGGAAGGAGATGTGGGGGCTGAGGGCAACATCGTGGCAATGCTCGCGTAGTGAGAGTGGTGTGTAGGTGCGGCTTTGCCTGATTGACCCTTGCGTAATCCTTCGGGGCAGGGATCAGGCTTGTCGTTGTTGGGCTGGCCGCTTCGCCCTCAGAAATAGCCCCTAGAGCCGCTTATTGGCCTGGATTAAGGTAGGCGCCTCTCCATCCTAGGAGACCGGCACCAAAATCTAAGACCGCCCGAAATTCCATGCCGAGCACTTCCCACCCGCTCTTCGTCTCAAGCTGCGGCCCCTCTTGACCTTCGAGATAGGCAATTGCGAGAACCGGGGAGGAGGTCGTTGAGGCAAACACGCGCCAAGACCTGTCAGTGATGCGAGGCTCAACGAGGAGCTCGAGCTTGCCCGAAAACGGGTTCACATCATCAACGGTGGCGGCATTGATCTGGGCGAGGAGCGCCTCGGCCTGCGTCTCGAGTTCGGGACCAACAACAAGGTAAGCAGGCACAAGGTTGAGCGTGCTCACCCCGTCAATCCCCTTGGTGAGCCGCATGGCCGCACGAGCCTCGCCAAGGCTCTCAACACTCAGAGCCGCGGCGGCGCCGATATTGCCGCGAGAAGCGTGGAACAAGGGCAACTCATCGGAGAGCACAGCACCTTGGCCACCGTTCGCCGTAAGTAGGCCCGCGATTGTGTCACCTTCGACAAGCGACACGCTCTGGGCGAAATCCCTGAGGGGATCAGCAAAGGCCGAGAAGTTATCGTTGATGAGCGCCCTACGGGAGAGAGCGAAAATTCCCGCGTACTCATCGATAGCGAGCTTCTCGCCCTCCTCGTCGCGGGTCATGTACTGAATTTCGCCCGCCTCACTCACTTTTTTGAGCGGTCCGAAGCCGCCGAGGCGCAGTGCGGTCGTCGGGCGGAAGTCCACAGCCGTGCGCTTGCGAGCCATACGTTTGAGCACGGGTTGAGTGCTCTGGTAGGCCTCGAGGAGGAAGCGATGTCCTTCATCCTCTAATAGCATTGGGAAATCAGCGGTGGTGTGCAGGCCGGGATTCCCCGCGTTCATGAACCGGCTACCTGTGCCCATGATCTGGTTTACGAGGCGGTCTCTGCTTAGGGGCACGCTGATACCGCGTTCGCGGCAGAACTGTGCCATAGCCTCGTGGATAGATCCCCCATGGAAAGCAGCCCTGATGCGGCCCCGAATTTCCTCATCGGCCGTTTGAGACTTCATGCCATTGCCGGGCACGATGTATGCCCGCTGCGGGCTCGGCTGACGATCCACGAGGATGCCGATTACCTCTGCCCGTGCCTGATCCACCGTGAGGCCACGATTAACCATGTCCTGCGCACGAGCGTTGGTATCTTCACCGACAGCACCGAGAGGGGTGCACGCGTTGTAGATTTCCGCCACCGCACGAGCGGCCGCCTGCATTGCCTCATTAGAAAGCGGGCCGAGGCCGTTCTGCGGCGCCGTACCAGTAGACTGATTTAACGTCATGGTAGTACCTGAGTTTGCGGCCTGGGCCGCGTTGGAGGATGAGGCGGGATTTTCGGTGGATGCTGGGGTGAGGAAGTAATCGATCTTCCGGTTTCGGATTGCGTCAGGAGCGAGAGCGGCAGCTTTGAGCGGCACATCAATGCGATCACAGAACCCGAGCTCCGCGGCCTCTTGAGCCGAGAGGAACGTTTCCTCATCGAGCATGCTGATGAGTCGTGCCCTGTCGATCTTGCCGCCCGCTTTCCTAAGATAGATATCAACGAGCCTATCGCAGATGCCGTCCAACTCATCCGCGAGCTTGCGCAAATCACTGGCCTCGCCCTGAGCATAGCCCCACGGGTTATGGATCATCAGCCGGGCATCCTCGGCCATCACCAGTTCATCGCCCGCCATCGCAATGATCGAGGCAATGGAGCCCGCGAGCGCATCAACGCGCACCACGATCTTGTGACCGCTCATGCGCAATGCGTCATAGATGGCGAGGCCCTCGTAAACCGAGCCACCTGGGGAGTTGATGCGCACCGTGATCGTGTCGAGGTGGCGCAACTCGGCAAGGGCTGCAATCACATCGAGCGCCCGCACCTCCCAAGCATCCACGATCCCGTAAAGAAGGATTTCATCGTTGAGCACAATCGAGGCATCACTACGAGGTGATAGAGAGACCGAATTAAGAGGGGCATGTGCGTTCATTCGTCTGCCCTCCTCAGTGCATTGGTTTCATCGCAGCCGGTTCGATAACAACCGGCTGGCCAGATTGAAGGGCGATGGTAATGCCTACAGCCGCACTCACAAACTCGAATGGCAGGCCGAGGACATCCGCGAGGGTCTGATAGGTCATGGGCTCACCGGCCTCGATGCGTAAGCGCATCTGCTTGGATCGCTCCTCGAAATCAGCGGAGATACGKAAAGGAATTGATGGTTCTGGCATGCTCACTCCTATCGAATGAGGCGGGTTGCAGGATGACCATCAGGTCAGGGCGTCAGAAAAAAGGACCAAGCTCTATCCTGTGGTCTTGCGCACGGCGTCTGACGATAGCTGCCGCTCGGGTGGCGTTTGCTAAAACGACACGGAAGGTCAGCGGCGTTGTGTCTGGGTCTCKCTTTAGTTGTGTATCAACTGCCTCAATGGTGCCGCCAACATGGTTGCGGCCGATGGTGCCGTTCTCATCCCAAAAGGCAGCTCCCACCCAAATGGGCTTGCTGTCATCACTGAGATCGGCATCAAAGAGGAAGTGCTGACAGTTCAATCCGATTTCGTTTGCTAGATCGAGGTCGAGGCCGCCCTTACGAGCAAGGTCCTCGACAACAACAGTCAGGAGAGCATGGCCAGCGGTATAAAGGCGTCGACCCTGCACTCCATCGTATTCATCAGCGACTAAGAATGGAAATTGATCACGTCGCGCCCTAGCGTCGAAACGAGGGCGGGTAAGGTCGGTTAAGAGAAGAAACTCTGCACGGCTCAGCATGGGCTCTCGCATACATGTTGTATGCGATGACACTTAATCATGCCCGGCTTGCTGTCAACATGTATGCAATGTTTTCCCCTCGCCTTTTGCCTGCGAGTAGATGATCGTTCATAGTTTGAGTTGCAATTATCTTGGCATCCTCAACTACTGGTTATAGACCCCTCAGGCAGAGCATGCGCGTAGGGGCGATTTTTGGCACTGAGGGGATCTTGAGCCACAACCACACTATGGAAAATAACATGTCTTTGAAGGGTCCTAATACGCTGCACGTTTAGCCACTTGGCGAGCCTGAACTAAAGACTCTGCCAAGGCAGTCGACGCCCCATTCCCAAAATTATATAAGCGGGGCTGCTGACGAGGTTTCGCTCTCAGTCGCGCTCAGTACATATGGTGAGGTTAAGTTCAGCCCGATGATCCGTGATGTTACAATTTCGAACGTTCGGACCTTTGCCGGGCGGAACTGGACCTTTCCGCTGAAAAGCTTGACCGCTTTCTGTGGTACGAACAGCGCAGGAAAGTCGACAGTTTTGAAGGCTTTGCTGCTTCTCAAGCAGAACACAGTCGGGGCAGAGGTTAGCCCCGAGCATCTCGCACGTGTTGAGTTCGTCGGGAGATATGTTGATCTTGGCGATTTTAGATCTTTAGTAACTGGGAATGATGTTAAGAAGCCTATAATCATTGGCCTAAGTTATGACTCTGCTTGGTCAAAAAATAATCTTAACACAATTGGCTCGTTCGTTTCGAAGGCGAAGTTTGCGAAACTAAAAAAATTAACTGCGGATCACGAGGGCATCCCAGGTCTAGTTAAGGTTCGTTTTGAATTTAGACACTATTCGACCCAGCCCAAGAAGGCGACGAAACAAGAAGATGTTGCAGGTATTGGTGTGATGTACCAAGCAACTTTCGAAGTAAGCGTCCTAGGCATTCACATTCTTAGCTTTACTATTGGAATGACCCAACCTGGGGAGGAAGATCTCCTTGCTGGGAAGCCATTTTCCGACCACGTGCCACACTTCGTTGCGATGCCGAGCCGCTTTTTCGATGCTTTTGGAGGGCGAAAGGTTATTGAGCCTGTGCAGACATATGGGGAGAACATCGCTTTCGGCCTATTGATGCGGGGAATACTTCCAACGTCAATTGTAGGTAAGGATCTTGAGAGTAAGGCGGTGCGCAAATCTCAGTATTCACCTGCAACGGCCGTTCTACCCCCGATGATGAACAAGATAATTTCTGATCTCAGAAACGAGCTCACTCGTGTGGAATATATCGGACCACTTCGGGCACCAGCGCGGCGTTACTACATGCTGGACCGTGCAGATGCTCTCAGCGCTGACGTTATCGGGGAATCCGTCCCGTACATTTTGCGCGACCAACTTTCCAAACGGATACGTGCTTGCCTGCCTAACGCTCCCCAAACACCCGTCAATACAACTCTCAAGTCAGCCTTGAATGCGTGGGTCAGCTATCTGAAATTATCAGAAGTCTCCAAAGAGCATGAGCCTAAGGAAATCTCTGCAGAGTATCATCGAGGCGTTATTGGAGAGGTCCGTCTCAGAGGAATTGGCAGGAAAGCTTTTTCCCTCGCCGACACCGGTTTCGGATTTTCACAAATCCTTCCAATCTTAGTGAAAGGGCTTACTGCTCCTCGGCATTCGATCATCATGATTGAACAGCCTGAGTTGCATTTACATCCTGCACTGCAGGTTCGATTAGCGAGCTTCTTTGTTTCTCTAGTATACGCGGATCGCTCTGTCTTGATCGAGACCCACAGTGAGCACCTAATCAATTCGTTGCGAGTTCTCGCTGCCGAGGACCTCGAGCACCAGCTAGCAAGCAAGATAAAGATCTTCTTCTTAAGTTGTGTGAATGAGCGTCCCTGCATAACTGATCTGACAGTGCGTGAGGATGGAACGGTCCCTGAGTGGCCGAGGGAATTCTTTGGGGAAGCCGGTGAGCTAACCGGAAGATTGCTACGTGCACAAAAAGCAAAGAGAACCCAAGGTGCACTGCCGGAGGCTTCAGCGCAGTAAAATGACTGCACTACTAGTTCCCTCGCCACTTCTCCTAGACCAAAGCTTTCCTAGGAACGAAGAAGAGCTACATTTGGTCATTGACGCTCTTGGAGAGCTACAACAGGTCGTTGATGGTAACCAAGCGATCATCCTGGCTACAGACTTACTTTGTGAGTTTGTAGAAGATTTCGAGTGGGACCAAGGCGACCGTATTCCATGGCTATATGAGATACATCGCTTGTTAGAGCAGTTCTTGCTGAGGCAAGGCGCGCTGTGCATACGACATGACGTCAGCGAGGTTGGGGATGCGAGATTGCATCCACTTCCAACGCACTGTCATAATGGTGGGCTTGCGCCACTTTGGCAGGAGGAAACTGGCAAGCTGCTAACTGAACACGTAAGATGCTCGGAGCCAGACGAGAATTTTATCGGGATCATATGTGATACTAGTTTCGCACATGGATCTCAGGGAAGTTACGACAATCCTGATGACGCTCCGACTTTTCCCCTTGTAGGACCTAAGAACCTAAACTCATTAAGCGATGCTTATGAGTGGGTGGTGCCATTAGAGGAAATTCGGGCGAATGTTTCCTTTGCTGCGGCAAAGCAAAACCTCTCTCTACTGGGCTGCTCATCTATCAAGAAGCCACGAGGCAGCAGCCACTACAAAGTCGAATTTCCAAATGCTCGCCCGTGGGTCTTGGACTACAATGATGATCCCGTTCCCGAACCCTATCTCCGGCAACTGGTCGGGCTCAGTGGCTACCCGTTCGACGTAGTGYTGTATGCGTTGCTACATGGGAGACTTCCCGAACGTCGGCTACGCCTGCAACGCTAAGTATATAAGTATCAGGTGCACCGCTATTTAACTGCCTACATATTTTGGAAGATCCTTTCTCAATCGATTAGATAACCTCGATAGCCGCCTCTCCGTTTGTACCCTCCTCTATGAGGGTTGCTGCGGCTGGGGATACCCCGCCGTCGCGCGTTCCCCTCGGGGCGTGCACCCCATCAGAGGGACCCATAGGGGTGGGGTCGGACCCGAAAACATTGAGGGCACGCCGCACCTGATCGGCCCAGCAGTCCATCGGGGCGGAGGGCGCAACAAGCGCAACAACCCTATAGGGTTTTGTTGCGCCTGCTGCGGTCCCCTTTTTCGCCCCTCGAGGGGCGGGACCGTGGGCCTTGTTGCGGGGTTGTTGCGGGGGTGTTGCGCCTTGTTGCGCTTGTGCTGAAATCCTTGCCGCATAAGGGTTTGAGCGCATGCTCTCAGATTTGTTGCCCCTTGTTGCGATGAGAGCCAAGAGGGGCGCAATAAATCGGCCTTGTTGCGCCCCTGTCATGAGAGCCTCCATACGTGCTCATCGGTGAGCCCGATATAGCCGCGGGTTTTGAGTGTCTTGAGGTCTGCGCTGAGGGTCGCCCGTTGGGTGTTGGCGGGCCTGTCGTTGTCCCAATAGCCCTCGAGGGGGAGATACCGCTTGAGGCGCTCACGGGTGATTGAGCTCACATCGGGCAGCACGTTCACATTGCCTTTGAGGCGCTCGCCCGCATCACTCAATGCCCGGTCGATAGCGCGGAGGAGGAGGGCTGGGCGGTCGCCAAGCCTAGGCTTGTTGCGCATTTGTTGCGCCTGTTGCGCCTCTTTCACCTCATCAGGTTGGTTAACGATTTCTACCACGCACGAGGAGAGTGCGCCGCGGGTGGCTGTGGCATCCTCGAGGGTGAAGGGGATGAGGCGAAACTGCCAACTGATGCCATCCTCGCCATCCTTCATGTGATGGATGGTGGCGGTGCTGGCGGCCGCGCCTTTCTCCACGCTCCACATTACATCAACGGCCGCATCGAGCGCATTAGAGCCTCGAGCGCCCCTATCGGCATTCTTGCCCGCGTGGTGTACCCCGAGCACGAGGCACCCGAACGCAYCGCCCAGGGTGCCGCAATTGTCCACGAACACGGACATATCCTTTGCCGCGTTCTCATCGGCACCCTTCATAGCCCGCGCCACGGTATCAATCACGATGGCCGCGAGAGGAGGGTTGCCGATAGTGGCAAGCCATTCCTTCACGAGTTCCACGAGCTCGCCCGCATCCTCGGTTGCGTGGCCAAGGTCCGGAGCCACCGGGATCATGCCAAACGGCACGCCCTTGCCCTCAACCTCATAGTGGCGGCGGATGGCCACGAGGCGGCGCTTAAAGCCGGTCACGCCCTCGCCCGTGATGTAGACCACGGCGCCTTGTTTCGTCTCACGCCCGGCCCAGGGGCGGCCGAGGGCGACGTTGAACAGGGCATCCGTCACGAGGAAGCTTTTGCCGCTCTTGGGCGGGCCAARCACGATGCCGAAGCCGGATGCGGGCAAGAGGCCGTCGATGAGCCATACCGGCTCATCATCGAGTTCGATATCGTCCAAGGTGATGATGGGGAAGCGAGTACGGGGTTGCGGCGGTTGCCATGACGCGCCAGGAGCATGCGGGGCCCGGTGCTCAAAGCCGTATTCCTCGGGATTAAGCATGCCGCTTCTCCCCTTTAACGATGTCGTTGAGGTCTTGGCGCTCGGTGCGAGGCTTGAGCAGGAAAGTGTGGCGGCCCGCGTTGCACCACCGGGCGGCGCAACTCTCGGCCGCGGCGATGCCGGCCGGGTCGTGATCCACGGCGATCCACAGGCACTCGATGCCCGGCAGCACCGGCAGACCGCCCACGCCACCGGCAGAGAGGAGCGACCACACGGGCGATGGGCCGAACTCCTGCGCAAGACGGAGGGTGAGCGTACTTTCCAGGCCCTCACCGATGCCCAGGCAAGCTGTTACCTCCTCATCGGGCGTGAGTTTGATGGCTCCACCCGCAACCGGGCCCAGGGCAAGGCGCTCATGCCCGCCAATATTGGCTTTGAGGCCCCTGAGGGTTAGAGCGGTGCGATGGATGGCCCGTGGCTCATTGGTGCGCACATCACGTACAAGGCACACCATAGCGGGCGTGCGGCTCCCGGCGAAAGGACAGGCCGGATGAAAGCGGATAGCCTCGCCCGCTGCATCATGGGGGAAGGGCAGACCGCGGCCGCCTTCCCGTTTGCAGCGAGTGAGATAGGCTTCAACGGGGGTGCCGTAAGGGTTGAGTGCCTCGGCCCATATCGCCATTGCGCGGGCAGTGGTTTGAGCGGAGCGGCTCGCACTCACGAGGACAGTCGAGGCCCTCTGAGCGGGGGAGGGGAGTGCTTCGAAGTTCCGCGACAGGCCGAGCTTACGCCGAACGAAGTCCTTGGCCTCGAGGGGATCATCACCGCAATGGCTATAAACAAGGAAACCGCCTGGTGCCCTAGGGTCGGGCCGGATCGAAAGGGAGCGATCACGGGCGGAGTGGCCGGGACCTGGTGCGAGCACCTGGTGTCCTGATACTTCGCCCCCAAGGGCACGGGCGACGAATTGGAGCGAAAAGGCCGTCATTTCGAGGCCCTCCGCAGCAGCCCGGGCTGCCAATGCCAAGCTGCCGCGCCCGGACCTACGCCTTGCGCGGTCTGCCCCGGATGGGTAATCTCGTGGGTGGAAGTTTTTGCGAGCTTCTGGTTTTCGCCGCCGTTCCGGGGTCCAGCCGGAGCGGCGGTTTCGTTTTCGGAGCTCCTAGCCCCTCGCTTGTGTCTCACTACGCATTCCTTTCGTCCGTTTGGACAAGGAACACGGGGTAATTAGATCAATGGCTTGCCTGAGCTTCCCAAGCTGAATGTCGTGGGTTCGATTCCCATCGCCCGCTCCAACCGATCCCTTGATCGGCAAGGCTTTCCAACCCGTTTTTTCTCCATGTTCATCGTCTGGCTCCCATCGGCGGGGACTTCTCGAAGATGTGTAGACAGCCGCGGAAACCATGCGGGCCCCAGTGCGTCAGGCGCATAGAGCCAGTGTCCATGGGGTCTCATGATGAAGTTGTTCGGAGCCGCAATCGCCGGGTTCTTATTCATTGGCCTCGGGTCAGCGTTCGCCGAAGCCGGCCCTCGTGAAAGACAATGCATGGTCGGGGAGCGGCGTGTCGATGGCGAGTGCCGGCCCATATCGCAAGGCTCAGGCGGCCGAGGAGATCAAGGCAATACGGGCAATCGGGGCGACAGCTCTAGATAACGAGCCATCTCCTGGGGCGCCGCCCTCATTCCACTGGATCGGCGGCAGCCGAGCGCCTGCGCCTTAACCTCCTCTTAAGCAAGCATCCCCAGGCCGGCCAAAAAACGCACCGCATTCTCCGGAAGGGTGTTGACAAAGCGCCGGCTAATCGACATATCCGCAGCCCCGCCGGATTTCAGATCCAGGCAGGCTTCATGTCATAGACCTAAGTAGAGAAGGGCTCCTTCGTGAGCTCCGTATCGACGCCAGGTCAGATCGGGATCTCCAACGTCCTGATCGGCGCCACGAGCCGGGCAGTGCCAATCAAAGGCATGTATCCATGGCTCCTCTGACGGAAATTGAAAGTCTTCAGATGCTTACAGCTTCTTGAAGTCGAGTAAACGCAGGGATGATCTCATCTCTGCGAACGGTGAAGCTTAACCTGAATACTGAAGAC
>NZ_JBFUMH010000145.1:0-13042 GCF_054049475.1 Microvirga sp. P5_D2
GCGGAATCCTCGGCTCCAGCGCTTCCGTCCAGATGCCGGAATAGCCGGCATTCAGCACGGGAACCKAACCGATGTGGTTCCAGTAAAACCCTTCGACGATGGAGTCGCCGACGAACAGCAACCCGCCCGAGCCGACCGCGGAACGATGGGCGCTGATCACGATATCGCGGATCAGCCAATGGGGAGCGAAGGGGTTGGGTTGCGTTGCCACCGGTCTCTGCTTCATCAAATCCGGCAAGGCGGCGATGCGCTTTTGCCGGGTTCTCCGACTGCCTTACTCGATCCCGAGCTTCTGCTTCAGGATTTCGTTGACGGCCTGCGGGTTGGCCTTGCCGCCCGTCTGCTTCATCACCTGACCGACGAACCAGCCGAGCAGCGTGGGCTTTGCCTTCGCCTGCTCCACCTTGTCGGGATTGGCGGCGATGATCTCGTCCACGGCCTTTTCGATGGCGCCGGTATCGGTCACCTGCTTCATGCCGTGTTTATCGACAAGCACCGTGGGGTCTTCGCCCGTCTTGATGACGAGCTGCAGCAGATCCTTGGCGATCTTACCCGAAATCGTCTGATCCTGGATCAAATGCACGATGGTTCCGATGTGAGCCGGATTCACGCCACTGCTCGACACGGAGAGGTTCGCCGAATTGGCATAGGCAGCCAGATCGCCGAAGACCCAGTTCCAAGCGAGCTTTGCACTGCCGGCCTTTTCAGCGGCCTTTTCGAAGTAATCCGCGTCTTCGGGATCGGCGACCGCCACCCCCGCTTCATAAGGCGTAAGTCCAAGGCTGACAAAACGCGCCTTCTTCTCATCCGGCAGTTCCGGCAGGTGCTGCGCGAGATCGTCCACATAGGCCTGGTCGAATTCGAGCGGCAGCAGGTCGGGATCGGGGAAGTAGCGGTAATCGTGCGCCTCTTCCTTGGAGCGCATGGAGCGTGTCTCGCCCTTGCCGGGATCGTAGAGGCGGGTTTCCTGGTCGATCTTGCCGCCATCCTCGATGATCGCGATCTGACGGCGCGCCTCGACTTCGATGGCCTGACCGATGAAGCGGATGGAGTTGACGTTCTTGATCTCGCAGCGTGTGCCGAGTTCCTCGCCGGGGCGGCGCACGGACACGTTCACGTCGGCGCGGAGGTTGCCCTTCTCCATGTCACCGTCGCAGGTGCCGAGATAGCGCAGGATCGTGCGCAGCTTGGTCACGTAGGCGCGGGCCTCGTCGGCGGAACGCAGGTCCGGCTTCGACACGATTTCCATCAGCGCCACGCCGGAGCGATTGAGGTCCACGAAGCTCAAGGTGGGGTGCAGGTCGTGGATCGACTTCCCGGCATCCTGCTCGAGATGCAGGCGCTCGACGCGCACCGTGATCGTCTCGCCGCTCTCGGGCACGTCGACGATGACCTCGCCCTCACCCACGATGGGGCTCTTATACTGGCTGATCTGGTAGCCCTGCGGCAGGTCCGGGTAGAAATAGTTCTTCCGGTCGAAGGTGCTCTTCAGGTTGATCTCGGCCTTCAACCCCAGGCCCGTACGGATCGCCTGACGCACGCATTCTTCGTTGATGACGGGCAGCATGCCGGGCATGGCCGCGTCCACAAGGGAGACATTGCTGTTGGGATCGTTGCCGAAGGTCGTGGAGGCGCCGGAGAACAATTTGGCCTGGCTCGTCACCTGGGCATGAATTTCCATGCCGATGACGATTTCCCAATCGCCTGTCGCGCCTTTGATGAGCTTCTTAGGGTTGACCGGAGCGTTCATAAGCCGTGCGCCTTTATCTTTCGACGTTTCACGCTCGGAGTACGAGCGACGCGAAACCGGGTCAACCCCTTTCAAGATGAACAGGCGTTCAGGTTAGCCGGGCCATGGCCTAGATTAATTCGGTTTTTTGCACAGGGATTTAAGTTAATTGCCACGCTGGGATGAAACCGCATCCCATATTGGGCGTTGAACGGGAGGTAAAACGGTCAAGGAGCTTAAAATGGCTATGGATCCAATGGATCGCGAACCGAACGTCTACAATCGTGAGACCAACGTCTACGATACTGATCGTCGCGGTTCCAACACTCTTGCCTACGTGATCGGCGGTCTTGTTATCGCGCTGGGCCTTCTTGCCTTCCTCTTCTATGATGGCGGCAACGAGCCGAGCACGACAGGCAGCACCACGGGAACGCAGACGGAGCGCTCTTCGCCGAGCACCAGCCCGTCCCCAGCTGCCCCGATGACCCCGTCGTCCCCGACGACTCCGGCCCCGGCCGCTCCGTCGGCTCCGGCCGCCCCGAAGCAGTAAACTCGAGTCTGGCGTAACTACTGCGTCACAAGGGCCTGACCTCGGTCAGGCCCTTTTACTTATGCTGGTCAGGCCGCCACGACAGCCACGCGCTTTCTTCCCGGCAGGGTCATGAGGGCGACGCCGACGAGGATGCAGACCAGCCCGATCAAGGCTGTAGTGTCCGGGGTTTCACCGAGGAAATACGCCCCGATCGCCACGCCGAGCGGCACCCTGAGGTAGGCCTGCGCCGTTGTTCCGACTGAGCCAAGGGTGTGGATGAGCCGGAAATAGATGACGAAGGCCAAGGCCGTGGAGAAGATCGCCAGCGCGATCAGCGCCATGATCGAGGCATCCGAGGGAGCCAGATTCCAGGGCCGGTCGATCACGAGGCTTACCGGGATCAAGATCACAGCGCCCGACAGGAGCGACCCGGCGGCGGGTGCCATGGGATCGAGGTTCTTGAAGTTCCGCCCGAAGATCGCGGCCCCCGCATAGCAGACGGCGGCCAGGACGACAGCGAGCTGCGCATAAAGCTCCTGCCCCACATGGGTGAGCGCCTGATTGCCGATGATCACGCAGGTTCCCGCAAGCCCGACCACGACGCCGGCGAATTTGCGCATGCCGGTCGCCTCATGCCGGGTCCAGACCAGCGTGATTAGGAAGGTGAAGACGGGAGTCATCGAGTTGAGGATCGCGGCCAGCCCCGCATCGATGGATGTCTCCGCCCAGGCGATGAGGGTGAAGGGAATGGCGCTGTTGAGGCAGGCTTGGATCGTGAAGTTGCGCCAGCTCCCCCGGTCGCGCGGAAGGCGCACCCCTCTGAGATGCATGATCATGACAAGCAGGCTTCCGGCGATCAGAGTGCGCGCCGCGATGAAGGTGATCGGCGGAATGGTCTCGACCCCGACCTTGATGAAGGAATAGGCCGCAGCCCACAGGCTCGCGAGCGTCGCCAGCAAGGCAAGCTCGAAGACGTAGTTGGTTTTCTGGGGTTGGCTCGTCGCCATGGGAATCGCGCCCGTTTCTGGTTGTTTCGAAGCGGGGCGAAACTGGCACGCGGATCGGCTCCTGTCGCCCTGGAATAGTTCGGCCACCGCCGAAATGTTCCTTGGTGACCGGCGTGCCTGCATCCCCTAGGATCGAGCCCATGGCACCGATGGTCTCAGGCATTACGCTCGCGGAAATCGCCGCCCTGATCGGCGACGTGGCCCGCGCCAACATCCTCTCCGCGCTCATGGACGGGCGGGCGCTCACCGCCGGCGAGTTGGCATGGCACAGCGGCGTCGGCGCTTCGACCACAAGCGGCCACCTCGCCAAGCTCAGCGAGGCCAACCTGATCGCCCTCGAACGCCAGGGCCGCCACCGCTATTACCGCCTTGCCTCTCCCGAGGTCGCGCAAGCCATCGAGGCGCTGATGGCCGTCGCCTCGTTCGGCCCCAGGCGGCATCGCCCTGTCGGGCCGAAGGACGAGGCGCTGCGCAACGCCCGCACCTGCTACGACCATCTGGCCGGCCGCCTCGGCATCGCCATTGCCGATGCCTTGAGCCTCAAGCGCCACGTGGTTCTCTCGGAAAGCGCGGGCATCGTCACGAAGGAAGGTCAGCGCTTCCTCTGCGATCTCGGCATCGATCTCGATGCTGGAGTTAAAGGCTCGCGCGCGCCCTGCCGGACCTGCCTGGACTGGAGCGAGCGCCGCCCTCACCTGTCGGGACGGCTTGGTGCCGCGCTCTGCACGCGGATTTTCGAATTGGGATGGGTGGCGCGCATCAAAGACAGTCGCGCCCTGTCGGTCACGACGGAGGGACGCCGAGGCCTCCAAGAAGCCTTCGGCATCGAGAGCATGTAGGAACCTAGCGCCTCACCACGCGCCTTGCGCCGTAAGCGAGAGCCGCCCAAAGAATCGCCGAGCCCACCCGAACCGGGAACAGGGTCAGCGTATCGGACCGGACCGGCGCGATCCAGGGGATGCCGAGGCTGGTGACGAGCCAGGAGACCAGCACGGAGACGCCCAAAGCGGCAATAGCCGCGATGAGCACCTTGCCGAACTGGTCCGCCTTCCAGCCGAGAGTGACCGCGACCAGGATCAGAACCGGGTCGAAGGCGGCAGGCAGCCAGTCCCAGAGGGTGACGACTGGAACCGTGGGATGCATTGTTTAAGCCCACCAAGCTTTAGGCAGCTTGATGCGGCCCGCAGCGTCCTCGATCACCTGACCGACGGCGAAGAGCGTCTCCTCGTCGAAGGCGCGGCCGATGAGCTGGAGGCCAAGCGGCAGGCCTTGAGCATCGAGACCGGCGGGAACCGCGAGGCCCGGCAGGCCTGCCATGTTCACCGTCACCGTGAAGATGTCGTTGAGATACATTTCGACCGGGTCGCCCGAGCCCTTCTCACCGATACCGAAGGCGGCGGTGGGGGTGGCGGGCGTCAGGATCGCGTGGACGCCTTCAGCATAGACCTTCTCGAAGTCCTGCTTGATGAGCGTGCGGATCTTCTGGGCGCGCACATAGTAAGCGTCGTAGTAGCCCGCCGAGAGCACATAGGTGCCGATCATGATGCGGCGCTTGACCTCGCGGCCGAAGCCGGCGGCGCGGGTCTTCTCATAGAGATCCGCGATGTCCTTGCCGTTCTCGCGCAGGCCATAGCGCACGCCGTCATAGCGGGCGAGGTTCGAGGACGCTTCGGCAGGCGCCACGATGTAATAGGCCGGCAGCGCGTATTTCGTGTGCGGCAGCGAGACCTCGACGATCTCGGCGCCGGCAGCACGCAGCCATTCTGCGCCCTGATGCCAGAGCTTTTCGATCTCGGGCGACATGCCGTCGACGCGGTATTCCTTCGGAATGCCGATCTTCAGGCCCTTCACGCCGCGCGTGACGGCTGCCTCGAAATCGGGAACGGCCAAGTCCACGCAGGTGGTGTCCTTGGCGTCGGGGCCGGACATGGAGCGCAGCATGATCGCGGAATCGCGCACCGTGCGGGTGATGGGGCCGGCCTGATCGAGCGACGAGGCGAAGGCCACCGTGCCCCAGCGGGAGACGCGGCCATAGGTCGGCTTGATGCCGACCGTGCCGGTGAAGGCTGCCGGCTGGCGGATCGAGCCGCCGGTATCGGTTGCGGTCGCGCCCAGGCAAAGGTGAGCGGCCACAGCCGCAGCCGAACCGCCCGAGGAGCCGCCGGGCACGAGATGCGTGCCCTCGATCCGGCCGGAAGCGCCCGCGCTCACATTCGAGCCTTCGCGCCGCCAGGGCGACACGACCGGGCCGAAGGCGCTGGTCTCGTTGGAGGAGCCCATGGCGAACTCATCCATGTTGAGCTTGCCGAGCATCACCGCGCCGTCGTTCCAGAGGTTCCGGGTGACGGTGGATTCGTAAGGCGGGTTGAAGTTGCCGATGATCTTGGAACCGGCGGTCGAAACCACGCCCTCCGTGCAGAACAGGTCCTTGATGCCCAGCGGAATGCCTTCCAGCGGGCCGGCCTCGCCCTTGGCGATCTTCGCGTCGGAGGCTTTCGCCATGGCGAGCGCCTTCTCGGGCGTCTCGAGCACATAGGCGTTCAGCGCCCTCGCCTTCTCGACGGCGGCAATATGGGCCTGGGCGAGTTCGGAAGCGGAGAAGGTCTTGGCCTTCAGGCCGTCACGGGCCTCGGCAATCGTGAGATGGGTCAGTTCGGTCACTGGGTCATCCTGTCATCCCGGACACTGCGAGGCAGCGAGYCGGGATCGTCTGGAAGAGAAAACTGGATTACGCGATCCCGACGCTCCGCTGGCGCTGCGGCCGGGATGACGGGTTCTTATTCGACCACCTTCGGCACCAGGAAGAAGTTGTCTTCCGTGGCGGGGGCGTTCTGGACGATTTTGTCCGGATAGCCGCCATCGGTCACGCCGTCCTGGCGCTTCTTCATGGTCATGGGGGTCACGGAGGTCATGGGCTCGACGCCGTCCACATTCACCTCGTTGAGCTGCTCGACGAAGGCGAGAATCGCGTTGAGCTCGCCCTGGAGGTGAGGCACCTCCGCATCCGTCACGGCAATGCGCGCCAGATGGGCGATGCGGCGGACCGTTTTCTCATCGACCGACATGGATGGTCATACCCTTTGATATCTGCTTTCGCGGGCTATAACACCCGCCCGCCTCAGGGGGCAACTTCGGATCTTGGATTGAATACGCAGCGCCCCTCTCCCGTCATGGCCGGGCCTTGTGCCGGTGATGATGGGAGAGGGTGTCATTCCCGGCCGGAGCGCAGCGGAGGGGAAGGGAATCCATAGCGCTGAGCGTGTGGGTGGATCCCCTTCCTTCGCTCCGCTCGCCGGGGATGACAGCGGGGAGCGCCTAGAACTTCACCGCCACCGTCTTATGCGGCACCACGACCTGCACCCCTTTGCCTTCCATGGCAGCCACGAACCGGTCCGCATTCGGCACCAGCGGCGGGAACGAGGCGTAGTGGCAGGGAATGACCGCCTTCGCGCTGCTGAAGAAGCGCTGGATCGCCAGGGCGGCGACTTCCGGGCCCATGGTGAAGCGATCGCCGATGGGCACGATGACCACATCGGGCTGGTGGATCTCGGCGATCAGGGCCATGTCGCCGAAAATATCCGTATCGCCCATGTGGTAGACAGTCGGCTCCCCCGGAGCCTTCACGATGATCCCGTTGGCGTTCCCGAGAGGGTAATTCACCCCCATCTCGACAAGGCCCGCCGAGTGGTCGGCCCGCACGAGGGTCACGGTGAAGCCATCCTGATCCGTGGTGCCGCCCGTATTCATGGGATCGAAGTTCTGCAGCCCCTCCTCGGCCAGATACATGCACAGCTCGAAATTTGTCACGACCTTGGCGCCGGTCTGCTTCGCGATCTCCAGGGTATCGCCCACATGGTCCCCGTGGCCGTGCGTGAGAAGCACATGGGACACGCCTTCGAGAATTTTCGCGCGGTCCCCCTCGAAGGCCGGATTTCCGGTGAAGAACGGGTCGATGAGGACGGCTTTATCGGCGAAGTCGAGACGGAAGGCGGAATGGCCGAACCAGGTTATTTTCATGGGAGCATCCTTCAATTTCAGGAGCATGGAGATGGGGCGTGAAGGGCATACGGCTATGTTTCAAAGGAACAAAAGGCACCCTCGAGTCTTATGAAGCTAAGCAATAAATCCTGAAGCCGCTGGAGGATAGCCATGTCACGCCTGCTCACCTCTCTCACTCTCGCCGCCGGTCTTCTTACCTCGGTCAGCGCCTCAGCCGTCGAAATCTCGATCTCGTGCAGCGCGCTCGGCAAGGAGTATGAAATCTGCAAGCAGGGCGTGGATGCCTGGGCCAAGAAGACGGGCAACACGGTCAAGATCGTCTCCACTCCGAACTCCGCCACCGAGCGTCTCGCGCTCTATCAGCAGCTTCTCGCCGCCGGCGCGGGCGATATCGACGTGTTCCAGATCGACGTGGTGTGGACCGGCATTCTCGGCGACCACCTGCAGGACCTGACCGCCAAGAGCCAGAGCGTCGTCGGCCAGCACCTGCCCGCCATGGTGGCAACAAGCCGCGTCGACGGCAAGCTCATGGCGATGCCGTGGTTCGCCGATGCGGGCCTGCTCTATTACCGCACCGACCTTCTCCAGAAATACAATCGCCAAGTGCCACAGACCTGGAGCGATCTGACCGAGACCGCCCGTATCATCCAGGAAGGCGAGCGGAAAGGCGGCAAAGGCGACTTCTGGGGCTATGCCTGGCAGGGCCGCGCCTATGAGGGCCTGACCACCGTCGCGCTCGAATGGATTGCGTCTTACAACGGCGGCACCATCGTCGACGAGAAGGGCGAAGTCACCATCGACAACCCGAAAGCCGCCGAAGCCCTGAAGGCTGCTTCGAGCTGGGTCGGCACGATCACGCCCGAAGGGGTTCTCAACTACACGGAAGAGGAAGCGCGCGGCGTTTTCCAGGCCGGCAATTCCGCCTTCATGCGCAACTGGCCCTATGCTTGGGCGCTGGCGCAAGGTGCCGACAGCACCATCAAGGACAAGGTCGGCATCGCGCCCTTGCCCAAGGGCGGCGCTGATGGGCGCAATGCCGGTACACTCGGCGGGCAGCTTCTCGCCGTGTCGAAATATTCGAAGAACGCCGAGGCTGCGACCGATCTCGTCATGTACCTGACAGGCCCGGAAGAGCAGAAGCGCCGCGCGATCGAAGGCTCGTTCAACCCCACCATCGTGTCGCTCTACGCCGATGCCGAGGTGACGAAGGCGAGCCCCTTCATCGGGAACCTGCGCGACGTGTTCACCAATGCGGTCGCGCGCCCTGCGACGGTGACGGGAAAGAACTACAACAAGGTCTCGACAGAGTTCTTCAACACTGTGCACGAGGTGCTCTCGAAGCGCTCGCAACCCGAGCAGGCGTTGAACCGCCTCGACCGTGACCTGAAGCGGATCAAGCGCAACGGCTGGCAATAATCATGAGCAGCGCCGTTGCCCAGGAGGAGCCGACCCTTGCGAGGACACCCGCGCAGGGAGGACGCTCCTCCCTCACCCGTTCGCGGATCAGGGCAGCATGGATCTTCATCGCTCCGACCCTGATCATTCTCGCGCTCATCGCAGGCTGGCCTCTGGCACGGACCATCTGGTTCAGCTTCACGGACGCCAACCTCAACAGCCTCAACGATTACGAGTTTATCGGCTTCGAGAACTACCTCGCCAATTATGACGGCGAATGGCTGGGMCTGCTCACCGATCCCGACTGGTGGCATTCCGTTTGGAACACGGTGTGGTTCGCCCTCGTCTCCGTTTCCATCGAAACCGTTCTCGGCATCGTCGTCGCACTGATCCTCAATGCCTCCTTTCCGGGTCGCGGGATCATGCGCGCCGTCATCCTCATCCCATGGGCGATCCCGACCGTGGTGTCCGCCCGCATGTGGAACTGGATGCTGCACGACCAGTTCGGCGYCATCAACGACATGCTCCTGCGCCTCGGCCTGATCGCGGCACCCATCACCTGGACCGCGAACCCGGATACAGCCCTGTGGACCGTCGTCATGGTCGATGTGTGGAAGACCACGCCGTTCATGGCGCTCCTGATCCTAGCAGCGCTCCAGATGCTACCCGGCGACATCTATGAAGCCGCGAAAGTGGACGGCGTTCACCCGGTCAAAGTGTTCTTCCGCGTGACGCTGCCGCTGATCAAGCCGGCGCTCATCGTCGCCGTGATCTTCCGCGCGTTGGATGCGCTGCGCGTGTTCGACCTGATCTATGTGCTGACCGCCAATTCGCGCGACACGGCCTCCATGTCCGTCTTTGCGCGCCAGCAGCTCGTGGACTTCCAGGAGGTGGGCTTAGGGTCGGCTGCCTCCACTCTCATCTTCCTCATCATCGCCCTTCTCATCGTCATCACCATGGCGGTGGGGCGCGTTCGTCTCAGCGGAGATGCGCGATGAAAATTCTCGCCCGCATCGGCTTCTGGCTTCTCGTCGCCGTCATCGGCCTGTTCTCCATCTTCCCGTTCTACTATGCGGTGATCTCCTCGTTCCGCTCGGGCGCAGCTTTGTTCACAATCGCCTACTGGCCCGAGAGCTTTAACATCTCGAACTACATCGCGGTCTTCGAGCGCCAGCCCTTCGGCACGAACATCTTCAACTCCATCGTCGTCGCCGGATCGGTCGTCGCGACCTCGCTCGGCTTAGGCATCACGGCGGCCTACGCTTTTGGGCGTATCCGCTTCCGTGGCCGTTCGCTGCTGCTTATGACCATTCTCGGCGTCTCCATGTTCCCGCAGGTGGCGGTGCTGTCAGGCATGTTCGAGCTGATCCGCAGCCTCGGGCTCTATAACTCACTCCCCGGCCTGATCCTCGCCAATCTCATGCTCACCCTGCCCTTCACTGTCTGGGTGCTGACCACCTTCATGCGCGAGCTGCCGAAGGAGATCGAGGAAGCGGCTTTCGTCGATGGCGCAACACCCTGGATCGTGGTGCGCCGCGTGTTCCTGCCGCTCATGATGCCGGCGGCGGTGACGACAGGCCTTCTCGCCTTCATCGTCTCATGGAACGAGTTTCTCTTCGCCCTCACCTTCACCCTGACCAACGAACAGCGCACCGTGCCGCCCGCCATCGCGCTCATGAGCGGCTCGACCGCTTATGAGCTTCCGTGGGGCACGATCATGGCAGCTTCCGTCATCGTGACGCTGCCGATCATCGCCTTGGTGCTCGTGTTCCAGCGCAAGATCGTGGCGGGCCTCACCGCCGGCGCGGTCAAAGGGTAATTTCAAAGGTTGTCGCAATGGCTGATGTCGTTCTCAAAAATGTCCGCAAGTCCTTCGGGCGAGCCCATGTGATCCATGGCGTCGACCTCGACATCAAGGACGGCGAGTTCATCGTATTCGTAGGCCCCTCCGGCTGCGGAAAATCGACCCTGCTTCGCCTGATCGCAGGCCTGGAGGACATCTCCTCCGGCGATCTCTTCATCGGCGGCGAGCGTGTCAACGATCTGCCGCCAGCCAAGCGCGGCATCGCGATGGTGTTCCAGTCCTACGCGCTCTATCCGCACATGAACGTCTACGACAACATGGCGTTCGGGCTGGAGCTCGCGAAGTCATCGAAAACAGAGATCGATGCGAAAGTGCGCGAAGCTGCCCGCATGCTGCAGATCGAAGCCCTTCTCGATCGCAAGCCCAAGGAGCTCTCCGGCGGCCAGCGCCAGCGAGTTGCCATCGGCCGCGCCATCGTGCGCGACCCGAAGGTGTTTCTGTTCGACGAGCCGCTTTCCAACCTCGATGCAGCCTTGCGCGTGCAGACCCGCATCGAGATCGCGAAGCTCCACACCGATACCGACGCCACCATGATCTACGTCACCCACGATCAGGTGGAAGCGATGACGCTCGCTGACCGCATCGTAGTGCTCAATGCCGGCCAGATCGAGCAGGTCGGCACGCCGCTGGAGCTTTATCACCACCCCGCCAACGTGTTCGTTGCCGGTTTCCTCGGCTCGCCGCAGATGAACTTCATCAAGAGCGAGGTCGTGCAGATGGGTGCTGACGGCGTGCAAGTGCGCCTGCCGAACGGCAGCACGATCTCCGTTCCCGTCGCGGCCGATGGCGTGAAGCCCGGTGAAACCGTCACCCTCGGCATCAGGCCAGATCATATCGAGGTGAACCCGCAAGGCACCCTCACCGGGCGCATCGARCTGGTCGAGGAGCTTGGCGAAAACCACCTTCTCTATGTGGATGTGGGCCACGGCAACCGCCTGACCGTTCGCATGGCGGGCGATGCCCATACGGAGAAAGCAAGCGAGGTCACGCTCGCGATCTCAAAGGAGTCCTGCCACCTCTTCCGGCAATCCGGAGAAGCCCTGCCGTCTTTGAGCAGGGTCACGAATCCAGCTCCCTCATCTCCGAAGCTGGCAAGCAGCGCGGCCTGATCGCTCAACGGAGGCGATACACATCCCTTTGAAGCTCGACGCGGGCCGACTTCCTCTATACTGGCTGTGACCGGCCAGGATGTGAGGAGACCGCCATGCTCTCTCGGGATGACGAGCTGATAGCCTTCATCGATGCTTTGAGCCCGCGCGCGCGCCTCATCGGCGTTGATCTCGGCACCAAGACGATCGGCCTCGCCCTCTCGGATGTGGAGCGGCGGATCGCGACACCGCTCGAGACCATCAAGAGGGTGAAGTTCACGCCCGACGCTCAGCAGATCAAGGCTCTGGCCGAGCGCCACGAGGTCGGTGGCTTGGTCTTCGGCCTTCCCCTCAACATGGACGGCACCGAGGGCCCGCGCTCCCAGGCCACTCGCGCCTTCGTCCGCAATCTCAAGCCCATCCTGCCACTGCCCGTGCTGTTCTGGGACGAGCGCATGTCCACCATGGTCGTGACCCGCACTCTCCTGGACGCGGATGCCTCCCGCGCCAAGCGCGCCGACGCGGTGGACAAGATGGCGGCCGCCTACATCCTCCAGGGCGCCCTCGACCGCTACGAGCGCATCGCCGCCGATGCCGCCGAAGCGGAAGACGAGGCTAAATATCGGGCAAGCCTCGGCATGGACCGTACGCCGGAAAGCGGCTCCCTGGACGACTGAGCGGTAAAGCCTGTCCCAAGACGGTTACGCTTCCACACTTTTAGCCGCCAAAAGCGTGTCGAATGGGGTTGACGCCCCCGCAAAAGCAGCCTATCTGCACCCGACCACGACGCCGTTGGACATTCCTTCGCACCGGATCGAGCATTTCTCCGGAAGAGTGAAGGATTTCAAGAGCTTGGTGGGGAATAGTTTAATGGTAGAACAGCGGACTCTGACTCCGCTAGTCTTGGTTCGAATCCAGGTTCCCCAGCCACCTTAGTTTTCAAGGGCTTAGCGGCTTTTCCCAACATTCCGGAAAAGCATTTAGAAAACCGTTTTACGACCTTTGAGACAAATCCGTTCTCGTTCCCGCCCCTCACATGACAGGGAAGGCTGCGGGATAGACATCCTCTCCACATCAATGTCCTGAAACACCAAGCCACTGTAGGTCGGCCTCGGAAGCCTCAGGAGGCAGGATCGCACAGCGCGTTGTATAAAAAGGACCAAGGTTGTGCTCATAATCTTCGCGAACCATCCCACACCAATGCCCCCCGGCCGTCTCGCCGGCATCTCCTGGCAAGGAACGGTGCTGAATCGCTATATCTGGCACATCGATCCACCGTCCATCGACGAGCATCTGCACACCAGTTTTAGTCTTCCGATATAGCGCAGGCCGACAATCGTGATCGTCGCAACAGCTTTTACCCCAAGGGTCCATCAGAGGCGTGTAGATATCGTGCGCTTGGAGTGGCAGCGGCAGGCTGACGGCAAG
>NZ_JBFUMH010000146.1:0-13018 GCF_054049475.1 Microvirga sp. P5_D2
TGACCCAATGCGGAATTTGAAAGCTGACCCAATGCGGAATTTGAAAGCATCTCCTCCATGAGGAATCACCCGCCATGCCGGCTCAACAGAATGTCCTTGGCTTGGTTCACGCGCGCCGCGAGATAGGTCGAACCGCCCTGATCCGGGTGAAGCTTTTTCATCAGACTCCGATGTGCCTGTCGGATCTCATCGGGGGTAGCACCCGGTCGAAGGTCCAGGATCTGGTAGGCCTCTTCAGGTGTCATGGCACCCGATGCGGACTGAGTGTCTGACCATGTCTTCTCATTGCGGGGAGCTTCACGCCAATGAGGAAACCGACGGTCGAGATAGGCCTCGAGAAGGCGAACGCCGTCATGGTCGCTGGCATGACACTCCGTCAGGAGGATCAGTAAGCTGGCCTCGTCAAGGGATGCGAGCTGATGTCCCGCGAAAGCCCCAGCGAACACGGAGCCGCTCATCTCGCCGGTGTCGTGATCGAGCGTCATCTCGATCAAGCTTGAGCGGACATGTGAGATGCCACCGGGGGTCCGCTGGGTACGCGAGCCAAAACTGGGGAGATTGAGGCGGCTCCACCCAAGAAGCCATGCTCCCAGGCTGCCGATCAGCAAAGCCAAGTCGATGCGACCGCGCACGGCGAGCAGTCCGGCACCACCAAACGCCATAAGGCCGCCGAGGACCTTGAGGAACTTCGCCAAGACGACGGGATTCGCATGCGGAAAGTTGCTCAGGAACCACCACAGGAGAGCCACGGCCGCGACGCCATACAGCAGCATCACGACTTGCCTCCGGTGATGGCAGCGAGCAGCCTGCCAGCCTGAGAACTGCCGGTAGTCAACTGCGCGAGGCCCTCGACGCCGCGCGCTGCATAAGCAGCGGCGGCGCGCAGGAGCTCGGACAGAGTGTGGGGCGCGCCTGCATCGAACCGAGCATAGGCGCCGCCACTCAGCCGGGCGATCTCCTGATAGGCGCGGGCTGCATCAGGGTCGTGCCCCTCGTGGAACATGAAGGCCTTGACACCGAGGAGGCCAAGCTCGCCTGCCATGGCGCAAAGATCATCGATCGGCTCCTCCATGGCATCACCGACATAGACGAGCACTTTCAGCGGGGCTTGGCGCGCTTCTGTCCGGACGTGACGGAGCACCCGCCCAATCTGAGTTTGGCCACCCCGGCAACCGATCTTTGTCATGAGGTCGGTGAGGGCCCGCGGATCTACGACCCACCGGGACGCGCGACACTCATCGAAACCCCGGAAGTAGACCAGTTGCACCGACAGGCCTCCGGCCTCGCTGGTTGCGGAGAACATCTCGCCCTGGACACGACAGGCGAGATCCCAAGTGGGCTGCCGGCTCATCGTAGCGTCGAGAGCGAACACGAGGCGCGCCCGGGGCATATTGGCTGCTGGCGGTCCAAGGCGCTTCGCCTCTGCCAGAAAGGTGTCGATCGTAGAAGCCGGACTGCCAGCAGCTGTAGGTGGTTGTGTGAGATCCTTCTTGTCGGTCATTGCATCTCCCTCCCCAAAGATGTGGGGCTCGATGGAGCGGCGGCAAATCCGGGAAACAGAAGGCATAGCTTGGCATGGCCTGATTGTGTGACCTGCGAAGATGCGGAGAAAAGGTAGGTAGGCCGATCGATGGAGTGTGTGATGAAAGTGCTGAGAAAGGTTCGGGAGTTGAAGTCGTCGAAAGGTCGCCTATTGGCACGCCTGAGAAGTACACCGAATGTCCGCTCACCCGAGAAGCACCGGACATTCCGAAAAGCCGGCGAACTTCGCTCCCTGACCCATAGCGGCCCTAGAGGCACTGCTCATGAGGTCGCCTCCGGAACGGAGCGAGAAACGGGGGGAGCTCCCAGTGGACGGGCCTTTGCAGGCTGGCAATGGCTGGTTATTCTGTTTGCCTTTCTTGCTCTCTGTTTCCATGACCTCTTCCCCTTTCGATCCCGACGGCGGAACCCTCCGATGCCTCAAGGAGGCCCTCACGGAGAGCGGACAGGTCGTGTCTATCTTCGATACTGAGGACAAGCTGCGGTACGCCAAGAAGACCTATCGGGGCATGTTCCTCGGGGACTACGACGGCCCTTTCACCTTCACCGACATCACCCGCCATGCGCACAGCATCGGGCTTGGCGTCAGGATCGATGACAATGACATGGAGGCATTCCTCGCAAGAACTCTGCTGCGGCGCCGGAGCGTGCTTCGCAAATCATTCGAGACCGACCTTGTTGATGGCCGCTGCTTCCGGGCAGGTCGTTCCGGCTCGGAGGCGAAGCCTTCCAGCAGGGGTGGTCGTCAACGCTCAATGCGAGGTCCGCTCCATCAAATGCTGGGACTAGACAAGTAGCGGGCTTTTAGGGCGCGCCTGCGGCTACAACTCGGACTGGATGGCTTTGAGTAGCCGAAAGCGCATCTCACCGTTGTTGCTTGTGAGCGCGATCACGAAGCGCACACGCCCGTGTTTTGAAGTGTCGGCATAGCCCGCCAAGGTGCTGACGCCGGAAAAGGTGCCAGTCTTGAAGTGGGCGCCGTCGCCGCTGCGGAGCAGGCTCACATGGGGTTCGAAGAGGCGCAGCAACCGGGCAAGGCCACGAGCTGTGAAGCGGTTGCTGCGGCTGATGCCCGAACCTTCCTTGAGCTGGATGGACTCGGCGAGGCCGTGCCTGACAAGCATCTCGTTCGCAACTTGGAGAGACTTCTTGAGGCTGACGGGCCCGCCCAAGCGATGCCCGCCGATCTCCAGGAAGACCTGATTAGCGATGTAGTTGTTCGAGCTGAGGAGCAACCCGGCAAGGATCTCCGAAAGAGGGCGTGATTGGTGGTGAACATAGACCGGCTCCAGGCCCGCAGGCACGGCTCCAGTCGAGATCTTGCCTTTGACGCTGCCGCCGGCCCGCTCGATGAATGCGGCGGTCAGCTCGCCGGCATACTGCAGGCCCACCGTAGGGTCCTGGGTGAGGCTGATGCGGCTGCGACCTTGGGCGCCCCGCGCCAGGAACTGGCTGACAGCGAGCGGCGTGATCGGGGTCTGATCCTCGGCGGAGCGGACCGTCTTGCCCTTGCGCACGGCGTGGATCGTGTTGAAGTTCACCGCGAGCGCGGAGTTCAGCGCGTCGTAAGCCTCGTCGGTATCCTCGATGCCCGGGATCCGGATATCGGAGGGATAGTAGCTCGCGTCCAGCACGATGCCGCTGAGTGGCTGCTTACCAATCACGGCGACCAGCGCCGACGCGAGCTGAGCCAGCTCTTCGGAGATCAGAAAGGGATCGCCACCACCGCGAATGTAGAACACCCGGTCGCCGCTCAGGTAGAAGCGGGTCTTGAAGCGGTAATCGGCGCCCAGGACTTCCATCGCTAGCCAGGCGGTCACGATCTTGGCGACGGAGGCAGGCACAAAGGGCTTGTCAGCGTTCTGAGCCACCAGCTCGTTGCCCCTTTCGTCCATCACGAGCACCAGCCCCGACGGAGCAAGGGCCGCGAGCGTCTCCCTGGCACTGGCCAAGGCTTGGGCGGGCAGCAGAATGAGGGCGCAGGCGAGGGCGAGTAGGTGAGGCCACATGAGGACGCCAGCCCGTGCCCTCCAACTCGTCGTTCTCGGTGATTGGCTCAACATCGCGCTATGGTCTCATTGGCCTACGTGAGAGGTCTGGGATAGTCCGCTTTCGCGCCGCTGCTGGGCGCCTAGCGGACGTGCATTGCGAGGGAAGTCGGCTGAGGATGAAGCTGAAGTTTGTCTCCCCTATAAGCAAGTCCTGGGGAAACACGGATGTGGTTGAGGCTCCCTTTGTCGATCTAGCGCCTCAAAAGCGCATCGGCCTATCAATCAAGTTCCTCTCCGAAGGTCCTCAATGTGCCAGAATCATGATGATAGTGTGTTTGCTAGGGACAATGTCCAACGGCACGCTTGTGGCAATCGTCGCCGATGATGTGCCTTCTGATGCCCTCTGCGGATCAACCACTTAGAGAGCGGTCAGTACCCAGGACAGGATTCTTCGTCATCCTGGCTAAGTGATTGATTTTACGTGCCCCGGTTCTGTGTGTCGGTGTTCCTGGCTTGCGAACGACGGCTGATAGCATATTCGCGAAGTAGACCGAATGTCCGCACGAGGCGGGCACATCGGACATTCACGAGGCCTCGGCAATTTCCTTCCGTGCCCCAGAGATAACTCTGAATGCCCTCTGTGACCCTGGAGACATCGGTGAGAGGTCGATCGCCGATTGTGTTCCTAACTCCGGATACCGTCGACGATACGTCTTGCGGTGCTTGTGCCGGTGCCGAGCCGGTCGGATGGAGCGTGTGGTCCAGCTCCTCACAGAGCCACGCCTGGGATGCGAGCGCTCTCGGCGTAGATGACGCGCCGACCCTCTGCGCCTAGTTGCACTCCTGTGGACCGCAGAGCGAATTACCACCTCCCACAGCATCAGGGGCGAGCACGGGTGTAGTTGCGGAGGGCTCGGACGTCCCACTGGAGACGAACTCGAGCCCGAGCCTCGCGTCGGCGTTCGCCGGCTGGAGGCGAAGGGCAGTCTCGTAGTCCCTTACCGCCCCGGCGCGGTCACCGACTTGGTGGAGCGACTTCGCCCGGTTGACGTATTGGTAGGCCAGGGCCGGGCGAAGTTCGATCGCCTGGGTGAAAGCTGTGACCGCCCCGCGATGGTCGCCGATCCCAGCCAAGGCAATCCCCCGGTTATGGTGGCTGTAGGGATAGCCCGGATCGGCCAGGATCGCGTTCGCGCAATCTGTCAAGGCTGCAGCGAAGTATCCGCGGTCGTTGTTCGCCCAGCACCGCCCGTCGAGGGCGATGGCGCGCTGGCGCGCGGTCCTTGCTTCCGCGAGGAGCGCGGTGCAGCCCACGACCCGGGAGCCCGGATCGCCGCTGCGGCAAGCCCGAGCCGCCGGGGTCTCGGCGGCTCGGGCCTCGACGGGGGCGATCGCGGCGAGGAGGAGGGCGGCAAACGTGGTACTTCGCATTGGGATGACCTCAGGGGACCAGGCTAGTCGCATTGATGGGTGTAAATGTCACTCGGGGGCAGCTGCATGGAGTTCATCATCCGCAGGAGCTCGGCCCGATACATCTCGGAATGCTCGACGGGAAAGCGCCCGCCGATATGGGTGATCGTGCTGCGATCGTCCCGTCGCACGGAGATGAAGTCGAGGAAGGCGTGATCGTCAGGCGACGCCCCGACCCGTCTGGTGCCCCGACCCTCCAGGATGTAGCCCAAGCGCACGGGGGCTCCCGTCATCTCCTGGGAGCGGGTGACCTGCACCCGACGGGGCGCGATCTGCTCGAGGGCGTACTGCCTCGCGTCGCGGCACCGACGATTGACGCTCACCTGGACGTAGATCGCGACCTCCTCACCATGGAGGCGAGAGCGCCAGACCGTGTTGTAGGTGTTGCGCTGGGCGTCGAAGTGATCGTTGGTGAGCGGGTCGATCTCGAGCATCCCGTTCGCGTAGTTCAGCTCCCAGCCCGAGGCGCTGCGGGCGACGGCGCGCCCGTTCGGCCGTCGCGCCTCCTCCTGCCGACGCAGCTCGTCGAGCTCCCGCTGGCGTCGCGTCTCCTCTTGGCGCCTGGCTTCCTCCTCCCGCTGCCGGCGGTCAGCCTCTTCCCAGCGACGCTGCTCGTCGATCTCGCGCTGCTGGCGATCCGCCTCTTCCCTGCGGCGCAGCTCCGCCTCTTGAATCTGGCGGTCTCGCTGGCGGTCGCAGTCGAGGGCGAAGCTATCCACGATGGAGCGAAAGCGGCCGGCCGGATAGGCGGTGCCGTAGGCCGCGGTGCTCAGCCGGTCGTCGCAGGAGGCCACCGCCCGCTGCAGCGCCCGCTAAGGTGTCCAGAGGCTGCGCCACCAGATCGGAGCAACGTGAGGACATTGCCAGATCAAGCAAGTAGAGGCCTTTTTGAATAGGCCCAGGCAGACTTAAATCATTGGAGCTACACAGCCGGGCTCTTGCCGGCACCGTCAACTTAACGCCTTTACTTGCTCTCTGTGGTGCTTAGATCCGGAGCAGGTCACGCATTTTCAGTAGCTTAGCCTTGCCCGGGAATTGCTGAAAACAGCAGAAAGCGGCCTTTACTCGGTTCAGTTGACGGTGCCGAAAAGACTCAGCGGAAGCGTAAATTGTCACGGCTGAGTTGATCGATTGAGGTGCAGCCCATAAGCTTCATATCGCGCACGAGCTCCGTGCGCATCAGCTCAAGAGCATGTTCTACCCCAGCCTGACCGGCAGCCGCTAACGGGAACAGATAGTACCGACCGAGGCCCACGGCCTTCGCCCCAAGCGAAAGCGCCTTGAGGACGTGACTACCGCGCTGCACCCCGCCATCCACGATAACGTCTATGCGGTCACCGACGGCATCAACGACTTCCGCAAGCTGTTCAAAGGCGGTGCGGGAGCCGTCGAGCTGCCGCCCCCCATGATTTGAAAGTACAATGCCGGTGCACCCGATCTCGACTGCCCGCTTTGCGTCTTCGACCGACATCACACCCTTGAGGCAGAACTGACCGTTCCATTCTTCGACCATCCGAGCGACATCCTGCCATGCCAGCGACGGATCAAGCATGTCGGTAAAGTAGCGGCTGATCGACATGGTCCCACGGCCCATGTCCACATGACCGTCGAGTTGTGGCAGCTTGAACGGCTCGTGCGTCAAATAGTTGAACGCCCAGGCCGGGCGGATGGCAAACTGCGTGATACCCGCGAGATTGAGCTTGAACGGGATCGAAAAGCCGGTGCGCTTGTCACGCTCTCGGTTGCCTCCCGTGATGCTGTCGACGGTCAGCATCATCACCTCGACACCAGCCTTTTTGGCCCGTGTCATCATCTCCCGGTTAAGGTCGCGGTCTTTGTGGAAATAGAATTGATAAGCCTGAGGCGTAGTGCTGATCCGGCGCGCTTCCTCCAGGCTTGTTGTGCCCAGTGAAGACACGCCGAACATCGTACCAAAACGTGCGGCTGCTGCGGCGACGGCCCGTTCGCCCTGGTGATGAAACAGCCGCTGGAGGGCGGTCGGCGAGCAATAAACCGGCATTGCCAGCTTCTGCCCCATGACGGTCACCGAGAGGTCGACCTCGGTGACACCGCGCAGCACGTTGGGAACGAGGTCGCAAGTATCGAAGGCGGCCGTGTTGCGACGGTAGGTGACTTCGTCATCGGCGGCGCCGTCAATGTAGTTGAAAATCGGACCAGGCAAGCGCTTCTTGGCCAGGCGRCGGAAATCATGAAAATTAAGGCAATGTTTCAGACGCACGGCGCTTGACCTCTATTGTTGGACGAGGCCATAGCCGCGCCGCAGGAAATCGTGGACTGAAAATCGTCAGGTGCCAAATGCCAGTTGGGCGTGGCAGCTTACGACAAAGGCGCCACGCATCATCAGGTCCGAACTTCCTGCCCGAGCGGATCACGGTGCCCTCAAGCGCATGACCCGGCCGATGCGCGGCTTCCAGAGACTGCAAACGGCCTCAGCAACGGTCGAGGGGCTCGAGGTCATGTACGTGATCCGCCGGAGCCCCTGCATCCTGCGGTCGCCAGACGCGACAGCCGAGATCCGTCTCGTCAATCAGCAGTTCGGCCTTGCTGCTTGAATGGCCTATTGGGTTAGGCCCAATGTGCGCTATCCGAGTGACTGCAACACAGCCGTTCAGGCTGCCGACTCTGCCCGATCCGGGTGCTCGTCGTCGTGCATGACCGGCGGACCCAGCTCGGAGAACCGGAAGAGCCGGAAGGCACGGTTGCCGTTGACGTCGAGCACCCGCAGGTCATCGCTGTCGCGGGCGTCGTTCATCACCACCTGGAAGTGGCCGCCATAGCGGGCTGCCACGGTGTCGAGTGGAAGCTCGTAAGCGATGAACTTGCCGACCCCATGCGCCTTGAGCGTCCGCAGCAAACCAGGATCCGATAACGAGGGATAGGAGGTCAGGATCACAATGGGTCCACTGCCGGCAAACACCAGAGCTGCTTTCATCGTACTTCTCCCTGCGTGGGCAACCCCCCCTGTCGGGCCCGTGCCCGCCTTCGGCCGCCCGAGCCACGGCATCAATCGCGGGCGCTGAAGGATCCGTGCTGGGCCCCAGGATTGAGCCGGGCAAACTCGGCCCCGTTCACATGGACCAGAGTCGCGTGGTCCCCACCCTCAAAGTACAGGTCTTGCTGCTGATCGATGCTGTTGTCGATGATGACGTCCAGCCCATAGCAGGCGCCCACCGGCGGAACCGCGCCGAGCGCACAGTCGCGGAAGACGTCCGCGGCTTCCGGCTCAGTGGCCAGGTGAACCTCATGCCCAAGCTCCATCCTGAGGTCGGACAGCTGGAGATGATGCGAGGCGGGGAGAACGGCCAGCTTGTAGCGGCCAGCATCGTTGAGCACGACAGCTTTGGCCAGCCGGTCACTCGGGATGTGACCTGCGTGGGCGGACCCACGGGCCGACAGGGTCGGTTCATGCGGAACCAGATCGTACCGGATCCCTTGCTCGTCTATGTATTGTTGGAGTGTGGGTGCGATGGTCATGAGGTGCCTCCGATGGGGCAAGGCATTCCCTGCGTCACGAGGCATGTCCTGATGGACCGACGCCGCGTGGCGCGGCTGCTTGGCATGGGCAGATTATACGCCTCTGGCTCGCCAGCGCCAATTAAGCAGTCTATCGGGTGGCGAATTGGGTCACCCGCAGCCACCTTGATGCGTGTGTATCATCAGGCCCAACACCGAGATGTTGCAGGGCGAACTCGACATGCCAACCAATCGCAATCTCCTACTCGCCCACAATGGCGAGACCCACCCTCAACTTTTTAGCAAGCTAGGCCGCCTCTTCGTGCAAGTAGGTTCGCACGATGGCGCCGATCTCTGGATTCAGCGTGCGCGACTTCGACTACCCTCCGGGGCTGGAAAGCGTCAGGCAGCGCCACGTGATCAGACGAGCCCATTGAAGGGTCATCGCAGATCTTCCCGAAACCCTACGTTAAGAATTCTGCGACCATCTCCGGTCCCTTAGAGTCTGACTCAGAAAGACGGATTTGATTTCAGGATCTTGCGAGCCGCCTCGTCAACATCCGGATATGGGCGATGAAGATCCAGGCCACCGCGCTTTCAATGGAGGCTTCGAAGTCCTTAGCCAATCGACGGCAGCGTCCAAGCCAAGCGAATGTTCGCTCCACAACCCAGCGGCACTTGAGCACCTTAAAGCCTTTGGCCACATCCGAGCGCTTGATGATCTCGATGGTCCAGTGCCCGCGAGTGGCGATGGCGTCGCGCAGCTTGTCGCCCGCATAGCCGCCATCGGCAAAGACATGGCGCAGCCAGGGATAGAGGGCGCGGATGGACGTCAGTACCTCCACTGCGCCATCGCGGTCCTGGATATCGGCGGGATGGACGCGCAACCCGACCAGATGGCCCTGTGTGTCGGTGATGATGTGACGCTTGCGCCCCTTGATCTTCTTACCGGCATCAAAGCCGCGTGGGCCGCCACTCTCCGTCGTCTTCACCGACTGGCTGTCGATCACGCCAGCCGATGGGCTCGTCTCGCGGCCGGCTTTCTCGCGTGAGGCCGCAACAAGAGCATGGTTGATCCGCTCAAACGTGCCGTCGCGCGACCAGGCATAGAAATAGCCCTGCACGGTCGTGTACGGCGGAAACTCCTTTGGAAGCTGGCGCCACTGGCAGCCGGTCGAGGCGAGATAGAGGATGGCATTGACCACAGCTCTCAGGCAGGTCAGGCGCGGGCGCCCAATCCGGCGAGCAGCCGGCATGAAGGGTTGGATCAGCGCCCATTCGGCATCGGTGAGATTGCTTGCATAACGCAGCCCGTCCCGCCGATACTGTCGGCGAGTGGCCTCGGTCCAAGGCATCGTGACCTCCATCGAATCTTCGCAAATCCAACGGCTTGAGGCCACTCAACCTTTTTCGGTCAGGCTCTTAGCCTTTGTGAAAATTCTAACGTTTGCCCGGCGGGGAGCACGTTTGAGATGAGTGCCTTGGCCAGCACCGCATGATACGGTGGCGATCAGCTTCATCGGAACTACGTCTAATCCGACGAGCCTCTGAACCATCATTCCCGCTGCTTCTGGTATCTATGCTCCTAGTGCTTCGAAGCGGCTCAGCGTAGGATTCCAGGAGGATTCTGCGAAGATCCCACCTCAGCGCTACAGCCGCCATGGCTCAGGCAGGTTTAGCCGGTGGGGTGCTGTGGAACCGCCAAATCTCGACAGCCGCCAAGGCCGCGACCAGCCCACCAAGGACCACATGGGTCGCGGCAGCGGTGGTTACGTTCGTAAAGCCGAAGAGCCAGGGAGAGGCAACGAGGCAGAGCCCAGCTGCAAGATTGACCCACTCGTGCCATTCCGCGCGCTGAGACAGGGCGGCGGCCGAAATGACCGCAATGACAAGCCCGCCCGTTCCAGCCGTCCAGCTGGCGCTCCGAGTAGTCGCAAACCCGAGCAACCAGGGACACAGCAGCAGGATCAGACCTAGGATCGCAGCAGCACCGTTGAGGATATTATCATCGCGTTCAGTCAGCGCGCGCATGGCGGACCTCCTCTCAAGGTCCAAGCAGCGGCGCATCGTCATGATATTCGACGTTTCGTCACCGCTGAGATCATCACGGGGTCGTCCGTTCATTCTACGCCCGTGTCTGACAGCATGCATCAACAATCCGGCATTGGGCCGCCGCACCCAGTCCTGCGAAATATGACCCTTGAACCGCTTGCTGACCTGCCTTTCGAACGCGGGCCTACGCCGACCCAGCAGCCTTCCAGCGACACTGTGCACCCAGGGACGGCGGCACCTGGTCCGGCGGCTGAAGCCGACCGTCCGCCAATTTGGCTCGGAACCCAGCCCCCGTTTCTTGCTCGGCCTCACGTCTGAATCGCTTTCAGTCGTTTGCGCAGACCGGGAGGGTCACGGTCGGCGCTGCCTGTGACCCCTCTGGTGGCGGTGGTTGCTTCGCAGCATCAACAGGTTGCACTCGTTCTGCTACGGGTCAACGGTTCCGCGCCCGTTTAACCCTTGGCAATACGCTGAAACGGCACAAGCTCCAGGTTCATAACAGACTTATCGGAATTGCTGTTGACTGGCGGGGTGCCGAGGACCACCGTTGAGCCCGTTACTGGCGCTTGAAAGCCCTGGTCAAATCAGGAGGAAAGCGGATGCCGATCTACATCACACGCGGCCGCTATTCGGCAGAGTCCATCAGGAATCTCGTCGCCAACCCCGAGGATCGCCTGCCAGCCGTCCGAAATCTGGTCGAGGCCGCCGGCGCGAAGCTCTTGAACTTCTATGTCACCCTCGGCCACTATGATTTCCTGGTGATCACAGAGGCGCCCAGCGCCAAAGAGGCTTCAGCATTCATTCTGGCCGCCGCCTCTGCCGGCAGCGTTACTGACATCGAGACGACGGAAGCGTTCACAAGTTCGGAGGCCAAGCAGGTTTTTGCCGGCGCCGGCAAGGCAGCGGAAAAATACAAACTGCCGGGCAAGTAGGACCACTGCGTCGGACAGATACGCAGCGCGCGGTTCACCCATCCTGCACGGTCACAGTAAACAATCGGCAGCTGCTCGTGGGCAGTTTCATAAAGGCGCTTCTCGGAAATTGTGTGCGAGCATCCAGTCGGGACAAGACAGAACTACGGGGTGCCATAATGTCGGCGAGGAGATCAGCGCTTCCACTTGCCTTCGTAGCGGAACTCCGGGGCCGATTTCAGCTGTTCAAGGTCCGCGTTCATAGTCGCCTGCCACTTGTTTTCGCCTTCGGTGTACCGGATTGAGATCGCGGATGGATCGACAGCCACGTAACGCTGGCCGCTGCCCAGGATCTCTCCGACGGACAGCACAACTCCGATGATCTGGCCGCCCTCGAAGACAACATCCTCAACCTTGCCCATCTCTTTGCCGCTGGCGCTTTGGACGTTCAGGCCGATCAGCCGTGAACTCAGAATGGCATTGTTGCTAATCGTGATGAACTTGGGTGCACCTGACGCTGGTGGGGTGCTCTGAGCATGAGCGACACCTGACCAACCGAGAGTGACGAGAAGGATAATCGCAGATAAGCGCATGGAAGCCTGTCCCTGAATTGAAGCCTGCAGCCAACATTGCCCAGGATAGTGGCCGATTGAGGAGCACTACCGATGCCGTGTAACTGGACATCTTCAGTCTGGCGCGAGGGCAGGGCGTCTGCACCCTCTGCTGGCGAGAGGTGCCGTGACAAACAACGGAAGTAACGTGAAGCGATCCAGGCATCAGGTGGCTGTAGTGAGACTTTCCGTTAGGGAACTGGCTTGGGCTCACCATATATAAGCTCGGAGCCGCCCGATGCGCTCCTCAAGGAGCGTCCATGCAGATCATGATAGCGACGGCCGTGCTTGCCCTGTTCATGGCGCCTCATTCTGCCTCGGCCCAGGACAGAGCTGCACGGGATGCATGGGACACAGAGGTTTCTACGTCCAAGGCGTATACGGCCGAGGAATCTGCCACGATGGCAAGAGCTGCCCGAGCCAAAGCCGAGGCGCAGGAACGAGTTTGGGATCGCAAGATGAAGATAATCACGAGAGGCATCTGCACAGGATGCTGAGCGGAGGGATCTGTTGCAGCTTTGAAACTTGCTCGGCCTGAACTACGACAAGAGGGTGACGAATGGGGCTGGCGGTGAAGCAGAGTAACAAGAACCTGTTCAAAGGTCGGCAGTTCACGGCGGAGATCATCCTTTGGGCGGTCCGCTGGTATCTGCAATTCCCGATCAGCTATCGTGATCTCGAGCGGATGTTTGCTGACTGCGGTGCCAAACTCCGGCAAGTGAAATTTCTCAACAACATTGTCGAGCAGGATCACCGGCGTATCAAGCGCCTGGTCCGGCCAGGCCTGGGCTTCAAGAGCGTCACGTCCGCCGCGCAGACGCTTTCTGGTTATGAGGCGATGGCAATGATCCGCAAGGGACAGATCATCGGTGTACCACCCAAGGACATGGGCGCTCAGCGCGACTTCATTGCTACCCTATTCAGCCCAGTCGCGTAGCCTGCGTCCTTGTCCGGCCTTCGCTTGACC
>NZ_JBFUMH010000147.1:0-12895 GCF_054049475.1 Microvirga sp. P5_D2
GAAACCGTTCACCCCATCCTCGATGGTGTCGGCAAGGCCGCCGGTCTTGTGAGCGATCGGCAGCGAGCCGAAACGCTGAGCATACATCTGGCTCAGACCGCAGGGCTCGAAGCGCGACGGCATGAGAAGGAAGTCGCTTCCCGCATACATGCGGCGCGCTGCGCCCTCGTCGTATCCGATCTTCACACCCACCGAGCCTGGATGCCGGTGAGCGAGAACCTGCAATGCATGTTCGAAGCGAGGCTCGCCTTGGCCGATCACGGCGATCTGCCCACCTTGCGAGACGATGGTCTCCGCTGCAGAGATGGCAAGATCGACACCCTTCTGATGGACGAGTCGGGAGACAACGGCAAAGAGCGGCCCATTCGACAACGCCAAGCCGAAATTCTTGCGCACATCATGAGCGTTCGCGCGCTTGCCCCGACAATTCTCGGCGGAGAAGCGGCTCACGAGATAAGGATCGCTGCTCGGATCCCAGCTCGCATCGATCCCATTGATGATGCCATCCAGCCTGCCCTGCTGGGCGCGCGTCCTCAGCAAGCCATCGAGACCGCAGCCGAATTCCGGGCGCGTAATCTCGTTCGCGTAGGTGGAACTCACCGTGGTGATGTGAGAGGCATAGAAGATGCCTGCCTTTAGGAAGGACAACTTGCCATAAAATTCAACGCCGTTGATGTGGAAGGCAGCATCCGGAATGCCAAGACGCGACAAGCGGCTCCGTTCGAAAAGACCCTGATAAGCCAAGTTATGAATGGTCAGGATGGTCGGAATGTGCTGCCCACGCCAAGCGAGGTACGCAGCGGCAAGGCCCGAGGGCCAATCGTTGAGATGGAGAAGATCCGCGCGCCACAGAGGATCTCCATGGCCGCAGGCGATGTCGGCGGCAGCGAGGCCCAGTCGCGCGAAGCGGATATCGTTATCGGCCCAGTCAGCTCCGAAAGCATCGACATAGGGCGATCCCTCCCGCTCATAGAGTTCCGGGCAGAGAAGCACATAGACCGTCAGGCCATCCTTCGTTCTGCCGCGCCCAAGGCCACAGGCAGGGATGCCGAAGGACGCCGGCATTTGCGCGATCTGCTCGATCTCGCCGATCTGCGATAGAACCTGCGGATAACCGGGGATGAGGATGCGTACGTCGTAATGCAACCGCAGCGCCCGGGGCAATGCTGCGGAGACTTCGCCGAGACCACCTGCCTTGATGTAATCGGCGATTTCCGACGTCACAAAAAGAATGGACTGTCGACGGGAAACTGAAACGGAAGGGTGGAAATCGTTCTGCAATTCGGCGCGCGCCGATGTCGCGAAAGCTGCGCCGGCTTTCGGTGAATAAGTGTCCAGCATGTCATCACGAGAGCGCGTTCCCCATTGACCCACCGCGCCCAAAGCAGGTCGCGTTCATAACGCAGTGCAGCAAGGAATGTTCCGAACGAATTTCAAATTATTTCCGAGTACCTCAAATTTTCACCGAGAATTTTCATGTAACCCCGTTGAAGGTGTTTACAAAAATTGCTTCTCCGAGTGCATCGCCACATGGCGTAAAGATGGGCTTTTCTCAAGCTCGGCTGTATTTTTTGAAAGCATGCGGAACCTTGTACGGCAAAGCTCGTTCGCATGTGCCCTCTCAATTCCGGAGTTTCCATGCGGCGATTTCATTCCATGCCTTTCGGGGCGGAAGTGGCCTCTGAGGGCGTTCGCTTTGCTCTCTGGGCGCCGAGCGCTGAGAATGTTTCTCTTATCCTCGATGATATGGAGTTACCTATGCCCGCTGGGCAAGAGGGTTGGTACAATCTTCTGTCCAAGGATGCGCGCGCGGGCATGCGCTACGGCTTCAAGATTGACGGCAAACTCATCGTCCCGGATCCAGCATCGCGGTTTCAGCCGGATGACGTGCATGGGCGAAGCCTCGTCGTGGATCCGCAATCCTACACATGGTCTCAAGCACATTGGATGGGGCGACCTTGGGAAGAGACCGTCCTCTATGAACTGCATGTAGGCACGGCGACCCAGGAGGGCACCTATGTTGCTTTAATTGGCAAGCTCGAGGCTTTAAGAGACCTCGGCGTCACGGCGATCGAACTCATGCCGGTTGCGGAATTTCCGGGTGAGCGCAACTGGGGCTATGACGGCGTGCTCCCCTTTGCGCCGGATGCGGCCTATGGCAGCCCGGATGACCTGAAGCGACTGATTGATCGTGCCCATGAATTGGGACTGATGGTGTTTCTGGATGTGGTCTACAATCACTTCGGACCGTCAGGGAATTATCTTCACGCCTATGCCAAGGAATTCTTCACGGACAGGCACCCTACCCCGTGGGGCGCCGGCATCAATGTGGATGGCGATGGAAGCCGTCATGTCCGAGACTTCTTCATCCACAACGCTCTGTACTGGCTGGAAGAGTATCGGTTCGACGGTCTGCGCTTCGATGCTGTTCACGCCATCATCGACGATAGCAAGCTGCATTTTCTCGAAGAGCTGGCTAACCGCATCCGCGCAGCCTTCCCTGAACGGCACATTCATCTCGTGTTGGAGAACGAAGCGAACCAAGCGCGTTGGCTGGAACGCCAGGAGAACGGGAAGCCCAGCTTGCACACGGCTCAATGGGCCGACGACATCCATAATGCATGGCATGCTCTGCTGACTGGCGAGAGCGAGGGCTATTACCACGATTATGCGGAAGCGCCGCTGCAGCACCTTGGTCGTGCGATTGCCGAAGGCTTTGCATACCAGGGCGATCCTTCGCCTCACAAACAAGGCAAGATCAGGGGCGAGCCCTCTGCCCATCTTCCGCCAAGCGCTTTCGTGTCGTTCCTTCAAAACCATGATCAGGTAGGCAACCGGGCCTTTGGCGAGAGGCTTTCACATCTTATTCCAGCCGATCGCCTTGAGTTGGCGCAAGCCATTTTCCTCCTTTCCCCTCAAATCCCCATGCTCTTCATGGGCGAGGAATGGGCAGCTTCGTCGCCGTTCCAATTTTTCGTCGACTTCGAGAGCGAACCAGATCTCGCGAAAGCCGTGCGCGACGGACGGAGGGGGGAGTTCAAGCACTTCAAAGCCTTTACACACCCGGAAACGGCGCAGCGAATTCCAGACCCGACGGACCGAGCAACCTTCGAACGGTCGAAGATCGACTGGAGCGAAGCCGAGCGCTCGCCGCATCGGGACATCCGCACTCGAACACAGTCACTGCTCGAACTGCGTCGAACGGAGATCGTCCCTCTTCTCAAGAGTGGCTACAGCGGCTCATCCTACACAGTTACATCGGATGGTATTCTCGATGTCACATGGCGCTTCAGCAATGGGTCTCTCAGGCTTCTTGCCAATTTCGGTGACAGGACCATTGATGAAAGCCCGACTCGTCAAACACATGTCTTGTGGTCGAGCCCAAATATCTCATTCACCGACGCAAGCATTCAAGTCCGCCCGTGGTCCGGCATTCTGCTGAAAGAAACTCTTTAATGACGAAATACGATGCTCTTCTGGAGCGCCTGGCCGAACTCGTCGGCATCTCATCCAACTATAAGGATGCCTTTGGGCGGGAAGTCGAGACGACGCCCGATACCCGCAATGCCCTCCTCACGGCGCTTGGATTGAGGATCGCCTCCGAGACTGAGATTCAGACAAGCATTGCTCGGCTGGAGCATCTGCGAGAAGGTTTTCTTCCAGCGGTTCCTGTTGTAAGCGCGGATAGTCCGGGTCGGATCGTATTTCGCAAGGATCCTCCACAAGCCGAATGGGTTCTGATTACAGAGGATGGCACTGTTCATAAAGGATCGATTGCGAAAGGCGCGCGTGTTCTTGAACTTCCTGCCCTGCGGATGGGCTACCACCAGCTTCGGATAGGTGAGTTCAGCGCAACCTTGATTTCCGCTCCCGGCCAGTGCTGGCAGCCGGATTCCTTGAAGGCAGAGGCACGCCTATGGGGCGCTTCGGCGCAGGTCTACTCTCTTCGCTCCTACACCGATCTTGGCATCGGTGACTACTCCGATGTTGCGGTGGCGGCGGAAGGTGTCGGCGCCCTCGGTGCATCCTTTCTAGGCTTGAGCCCTGTCCATGCACTCTTTGCGTCTGATCGTTCGAAAATATCTCCGTACTCGCCGTCCTCACGCCTGTTTCTCGAGTCGATCTATATCGACCCGCGAAGTGTGGAAGGTTTCGTTGAAAGCGGCGCGCAAAAGTTGCTTGACGATGAGAGCACGCAGGCACGCCTGGCCGCTCTGCAGAATGCATCGCTCATCGATTATGCAGAAGTCTGGGCCATCAAGCTCCCACTGCTGGAGGCTTTGTGGAAGCACTTCCAGAGTTCGGCTGATCACAGTGCCTTTGATGCGTTCAGGCATTCCGGTGGCGATGCCTTAGAGRCTCACGCCACTTTCGAAGCCTTGTCCGAATATTTTCGTGAGCAGAACCTTCACTGGATCGGTCAATGGCMGGAGTCTTATCAGTCTGTGCACTCCGAGGAGGTGCGGCAGTTCCGCACCTCTCATGGGAATCGCATCTCCATTCATGCCTGGCTTCAGTGGCAGGCGGATCGGCAGCTCGCACAGGCCACCGAACGTGCACATACGGCCGGGCTGAGCATCGGGCTTTATCGTGATCTTGCCGTCGGCGCAGACGGCGGCGGTTCGGAAATCTGGGCAACGCCCGAGAGATTTGCGCCCGGCCTTGCCGTCGGGGCTCCACCGGATCCTCTAGGGCCACAGGGGCAGAACTGGGGACTTCCGCCTTTCAATCCGCTGACGCTCGAAGAGCAAGGGCTTGCGGCCTTCCGCGATCTGGTAACATCCAACATGCGTCATGCGGGCGCGATCCGCATCGACCACGCTTTCCAGCTTCAGCGCCTGTTCCTTATCCCCTCAGGAGCACCAGCCTCTCAGGGCGCCTATGTGGATTATCCGTTCGAGGCGATGCTCGCGGTTCTGCGGGTAGAAAGTCACCGTGCCCGCTGTCTTGTCATCGCGGAGGATCTCGGCACGGCTCCGAAAGGCTTCTCCGATGCCATCATGAATTCGGGCGTGCTCAGCTATCGCGTCCTGCCGTTCGAGCGAGAGGATGCGGCGTTCAAAAAGCCCGATGATTATCCCCGCTCCGCGATGGCCGTGATTACGACCCATGATCTGCCGACCTTCATCGGATGGTGGCGTGGCCTCGATATCGACTTGCGGCAGACGCTTGCCGTCTTCGATCCTGCAACAGCCAACAACGAGCGTATGGCCCGGGAAGCCGACAAGAAGGAATTTGCCAAGGCACTTGCGGAGCAGAAGCTGCTTCCCTCAGCCGACATACCGCACGCACCTCCATTGGAAGCCGCGGTGCGATACCTTGCGCGCACGACATGTACTCTCACCGCGCTGCAAATCGAGGATGCTTCAGGTGAACTGAATCAGCCCAACATGCCGGGCATGGATGCAGGCCATCCCAACTGGCGCCGGCGTCTTTCGAACACGCTCGAATCGATCATGGCTCCCAATAGCCTGATAGCCCGATTGTCCGTCGCTTTGGCTCAGGAAGGAAGGGATGCCTTGGGCCGCAGAAATATTCTTGCTGCTCCACCTCCGCGCGCAACCTACCGCCTCCAGTTTCATAAGGACTTCACGTTCGACGACGCGGCAAAGATCGTGCCTTATCTGGCAAGCCTTGGGATCAGCCATGTCTATGCATCGCCCATACAAGCGGCAAGCCCCGGCTCGACRCATGGCTATGACATCGTCGACCATGGGGCCATCAATCCTGAACTCGGAGGGGAAGAAGGCTTCAGGCGTTTCTCGGACGTACTGAAAGCCCACGGCCTGAAACTTCTCCTCGACATCGTGCCCAACCACATGGGCGTCGGCGGCCAGGCCAACGGCTGGTGGCTATCCGTGCTGGAATGGGGACGCCTCACATCTCATGCCGAAGCCTTCGATATCGACTGGCAGCGCTCGGGCGCCGACGGAAAACTCATCGTGCCGTTCCTCGGGTCTCATTATGGAGAGGCGCTGGAGAAAGGCGAATTGCAACTGAAATTCGACGAGAAGGATGGCAGCTTCAGCGTATGGCATTGGGAGCACAGATTCCCGATCTGCCCGCTTACCTACCCACTCATTCTTGATCACACGCCGGCACTCCTCGATGATCAAGCTGCAGCAACTGCATTGAGGACCCTAACCGAGCAGTTCCGCAATTTAGAAACCGGCTTGGATGTTGCAAAAGTCTCCTGCCAGCTGAAGGAAGCTCTTTCTGCCATCTATGCTCAACCGAGAGTCAAGAAGGCTATCGATAGTGCCGTGAAGGCAATCAACGGCATCGTCGGGTCGCCCGAGAGCTTCGAGATTCTGCATCGACTACTCGAAGCCCAGGCTTATCGCCTCGCGCACTGGCGTGTCGCCTCAAGCGACATCAATTACCGACGCTTCTTCGACATTAATACTCTCGCCGGTATGAGAGTGGAAAAGCCTGATGTTTTCGAACGCACCCACGAGCTGATCCTGCGCCTCATCGACGAAGACCGAATTCATGGCCTTCGCATTGACCACATCGATGGTCTCGCCGATCCGGAAAGCTACGCCAACGCTCTCCAGGCGAAGGTTGGCCCTGGCTTCTATGTGGTTGTCGAGAAAATTCTCGAGCCGGGTGAAGACCTGCGTCCTTGGCCGGTTGCAGGAACAAGCGGGTACGATGTTCTCAACCTGATCGACAGTGTTTTGGTCGATGCCAAAGCTAGCGACAGCATGGACCGGATCTATCGTCAAGCCGCGCACATCGAGGATTCCTACGAGAGCTTGCTCAGGCAGGCCAAAGTCCAGATCACGCAAGCAAACTTTGCTAGCGAGGTTGAAGCTCTGGTTTCCGATATCAAGCCCATCGCGAATGCAAGCCGCCTCACCCGCGACTATACGGCCTTCGCTCTTCGACAGGCTCTCGTCGAAATCATTGCTGCCTTTCCTGTCTATCGCACATATCTCAGAGATGCTGAGGCTGCGGCTGAGGACGTCGAGCTCTTGGAAGAGACGGTCAGGGCAGCCAAGAGTGAAAGTTCGCTCCCGGATCACTCCGTTCATGACTTCATCGCGACAGCACTTCTCGGCAAGCTGGAGCGCGTTCACTCCGAGGATCTTGTCCGCTTCAGGCGTCGCTTCCAGCAACTTGCCGGCCCTGTCATGGCCAAAAGCCTGGAAGACACCCTGTTCTACCGCTATGGACGCTTGATTGCTCTCAACGAAGTCGGCGGCGACCCTGGGCATTTCGGGATTTCCGCAAAGGACTTCCACCATGCCAATCGCGAGCGGGCGAGACACTGGCCGCATGCGATGATTGCCACGGCAACCCATGATACGAAGCGCGGTGAGGATGCGCGTGCCAGACTTTTGGCACTGTCCGAGATACCTGAGGAGTGGCAGGAGGCGATCAAACAATGGTGCGACGCGATCTCTCCTCACCTCACTATCACCAACGGTCAAACAAGCCCGGATGCGAACGATCAGGTCATCCTGCTTCAGTCTCTTCTTGGCGCTTGGCCTCTCGAACTCCTGGAGAGGGACGATGCGAAACAGCTCGCCTGGTTTCAGGAGCGCCTGGAGGGCTATGTCATCAAGGCGCTTCGCGAGGCCAAACGGCATACGAGCTGGGTTGATCCGCGAGAGGATTATGAGAACACGACACTGGCGCTGGTTCGCGCTGCCCTCGACCCGAAGAATAAGATTCTTGATCGCTTCCGTGCTCTGGCACAGCGTCTGTCCATTCTGGGTATGCTGAACGGCCTCACACGGACGGTTCTCAAAATGACTCTGCCCGGCGTCCCCGATATCTATCAGGGAACGGAGTTCTGGGATTTCGCGCTGGTCGATCCAGACAATCGCAGACCGGTAGACTATCAGGGGCGTTCACAGACCATCGAAACAGAAGCTTCGCCGGATGCACTTCTCTCACAATGGCAGGATGGCCGGATCAAGCAGTACGTTCTCAAGCAACTGCTTCAGGACCGCGCGCAGACGCCGGGGCTATACAGCGAAGGTGATTATCAGCCGCTCGAAATCCGAGGTGATAGGTCCGACCACTTTATCGCCTATATCAGGCAGTGGAGGCACGAAACTGTTGTCGTGATCGTTCCACGTTTCTGGGCCTCGCTTGTTTCCGGCAACAGGCCGGATCCGGATCCGAAGGCTTGGAATGGAGTGACTATCACGCTGCCTCATGGGCGATGGGTGAATGTGATAACAGGGAAGCCTTTGAAAACCACAGCCGAGGAAACTCCGCTTGCCGATATTCTGGAAGCTTTTCCCTTTGCGGTCCTGCGGTCATCGCAGGGCTCTCTAGAGGAAGACCATTAAATCTCAACCCCGGGCACGCCACTGCGTCTGGTCATGGATCGTGCCTGCCCCATAATGAACTCCTCTCACGGAGCAAGAACGTGGTCGGGCCTGCCGGCCCTTGGTTGCAGTTCGATCGCAAGGGGATGCCTGAATGGCTCAGCGCAGGGGTGCATCGCAGAGCGCAAAGATGCGTTCAGCGGAGCCGCATTCGGTTTCTGATATTATTGCCTCCGGCGACCCTTTCTCGGTCCTCGGTCCTCATGAAGTGGCGCCTGGAATCTGGGAGGTGCGCGCCATCCTCCCCTGGGTGGAGGCCGCTTCCATCGTCGGTCGCGATGGCGAGACCGTTCTTGCATCCATGGAGAAGCGGCTGCCCGAGGGCTATTTCGTCGGCACGTTCCAGAGCGCGGAGCGCCCGGATTACAGATTTCGTATCCAGCGGCAGGACGGGTTCGAAATCCGTCACGACCCCTACAGCTTCGGAACGTTCCTGTCCCAGGACGATCTGATGCGCCTGCGCGATCCGGGCTCGGACGCGGTTTACACGAAGCTTGGCGCTCATCATCTCGATCTTGGCGGCATCCAGGGCTACCTGTTTACCGTCTGGGCGCCCAATGCCCATCGCATCAGCATCGTCGGCGACTTCAATAACTGGGACGGCCGGTGCCATCCCATGCGGCGACGCCACGATGCGGGCGTTTGGGAGCTCTTCATTCCCGATGTATCGGCGGATCAGCGCTACAAATTCGAGATCGTCGGCTTGCAAGGCAACCTCCTCGCGCTCAAGGCAGACCCGATTGCCTTCACGGCGGAGCATCCGCCCGCGACTGCCTCGATCACGAAAGGCGCGCCTGATTTCGACTGGCGCGACGGCGAGTGGATGAAGGCACGGGCCGCGCAGAACCATCGCAAGGCTCCGATGTCGATCTACGAGTGCCACCTCGCTTCCTGGGCCAGAGTGCCCGAGGAAGACAATCGATATCTCACTTATCGCGAGCTAGCCGTCAGGCTCATTCCTTATGTAAAGAACTTGGGCTTCACCCACATCGAGCTTTTGCCGATTACGGAATATCCGTTCGACGGCTCCTGGGGCTACCAGCCGATCTCGCTTTATGCGCCGACAAGCCGCTTTGGCGGACCGGAGGACTTCGCGGCATTCGTCGAAGCCGCTCATGCCGCGGGGATCGGGATCATCCTCGACTGGGTGCCGGCACACTTCCCCAACGATCCTCATGGCTTGAGCTTTTTCGACGGCACGCATCTCTACGAGCATGCCGATCCGCGCCTCGGCTTCCATCAGGATTGGGGCACGCATATCTACAATTACGAGAGGCAGGAGGTCGCCACCTTCCTCGTGGCGAATGCACGGTTCTGGCTGGAGCGGTATCATCTCGATGGCCTGCGCGTCGACGCCGTGGCCTCCATGCTCTATCTCGATTACTCACGAAAGCCGGACGAGTGGATTCCCAATCGCTACGGCGGCAATGAAAACCTGGGCGCTATCGACTTCCTGCGCCGGATGAACGAGGTGGCTTATGCCACCGCACCCGGCGCCGTCACGATTGCGGAGGAATCCACCGCCTGGCCCGGCGTGTCGCATCCGACCTATACCGGCGGCCTCGGCTTCGGCTTCAAATGGAACATGGGCTGGATGCACGACACGCTCCGCTACATCAGCAAGGATCCGGTCTTCCGCCGTCATCACCACCATGACCTGACCTTCGGCCTGCTCTACGCCTTCTCCGAGAACTTTATCCTGCCGCTCAGCCATGACGAGGTCGTGCACGGCAAGGGCTCGCTCATCCGCAAAATGCCGGGCGATCAATGGCAGCGCTTCGCGAACCTGCGTGCCTATTACGGCTTCATGTGGGGACATCCCGGCAAGAAGCTTCTGTTCATGGGCGGCGAGTTCGCACAGGAGCAGGAATGGAATCACGATTATAGCCTCGATTGGCACCTGCTGGAGGATCCTTTCCACCAGGGTGTGCAGTCTCTCATCAGAGACCTCAACGAGGCCTATCGTTCGGTTCCTGCCCTTCACGAGCGCGATTGTGAATGGAAGGGTTTCGAATGGATCGTTTCCGACGATCGGGACAACAGCGTGATTGCGTGGTTGCGGCGGGGTAACGCCGAGGATTCCATCGCCATCGTGGTGTCGAACTTCACGCCCGTGGTGCGCGAGGGATATCGCATCGGCGTTCCCCTCCCCGGGTTCTACCGCGAAGTCGTGAATACGGATGCCGCCATGTATGGCGGAAGCAACGTGGGCAATCTCGGCGGCGTCATGACGGAAGGCACCGAGAGCCACAGCCGCCCATGCTCGCTCACTCTTACCATCCCGCCTCTGGCGACACTCATCCTTGTGTTCGACCGCAAGGCCCCGGACATGAAGTTATAGTTCAGCTTGAAAGGGACTTCCGGCCGATTTGTGCGTTGATGCAGCAGACATTTCTGCTCCGCTCTCCGAGACCTGTGTATGAACGATAAAGTCGAGATCCGCGAAACCACACCTTCCGATATCGTCACGCCTTCCGTAAGGCGGACGTCAAGGATCCGCGAGGGAATGCCCTACCCTCTAGGCGCAACGTGGGATGGCCTCGGCGTTAATTTCGCGCTCTTCTCCGCCAACGCCACCAAGGTCGAGCTTTGTCTGTTCGATGCGGAAGGCAAACGCGAACTGGAGCGGATCGAGCTGCCGGAATACACGGATGAAGTCTGGCACGGCTATCTGCCGGATGCTCGCCCCGGCACAACCTATGGCTATCGCGTGTATGGGCCTTACGAACCGGATGCCGGACATCGCTTCAACCCCAACAAGCTGCTCCTCGACCCTTATGCCAAGCAGATCATCGGCAACCTGACCTGGAATCCCGCGCTCTACGGTTACGAGATCGGATCGCACGACGCCGATCTGTCATTCGACAAGCGTGACAGCGCCGCCTTCATGCCCAAATGCCGCGTGATCGAGCAGGCCTTCACCTGGGGGAACGAGCGTCGGCCCCAGACAGCATGGGAACGCACCATCATCTATGAAGCTCACCTGCGGGGCTTCACGATGCAGCATCCGGCGATCCCGAAGGAGATCCGCGGGACATTCTCCGGGCTCATGCACCACGAGTCGATCAACTACATCAAAAGTCTCGGCGTGACTGCCATCGAGCTTCTGCCGATCCATGCCTTCGTCGATGACAGCTATCTCATGGAGAAGGGACTACGGAATTACTGGGGTTACAACAGCATCGGATTTTTCGCGCCCCAACCTCGCTATCTCGCGACGCCCTTCGTGAACGAGATCAAGGAAATGGTGACCCATTTCCATGATGCCGGGATCGAGGTGATCCTCGATGTGGTCTACAACCACACCGCCGAGGGCAACGAGCTTGGCCCGACTCTCTCGTTCAAGGGCATCGATAACGAATCCTACTACAGGCTCGCGCCGGATAAGCGCTACTACATCAACGATACCGGAACCGGAAACACGGTGAACCTCAGTCACTCCCGTGTGCTGCAGATGGTCAATGACAGCCTGCGCTACTGGGCCCAGGAACTGCATGTGGACGGCTTCCGCTTCGATCTCGCCACGATCCTCGGTCGTGAGCCGCATGGCTTCGAGGAGGACGGTCGCTTTCTCGATGCCGTCCGGCAGGATCCGATCCTCAGCCGGGTGAAGCTGATCGCGGAGCCGTGGGATTGCGGCCCCGGCGGCTATCAGGTGGGACGCTTCTCCCCCGGTTGGGCGGAGTGGAATGATCGTTATCGCGATACGGTGCGCGCCTACTGGAAAGGCGAAGACGGCAAGCTGCCGGAACTCGCCTCTCGCTTCACCGCATCCGCCGACCTGTTCAACAAGCGCGGACGCAAGCCCTGGGCGTCCGTGAATTTCGTGACGGCGCACGACGGATTCACACTCAACGACCTCGTATCCTACAACGACAAGCACAACGAAGAGAACGGCGAAGACAACAAGGACGGGCACGATCACAATCTGTCCTGGAACCACGGCGTCGAAGGCCCGACCGACGATCCGGAAATTCGTGCGCTGCGGTTCAGACAGATGCGCAACATCCTCGCCACCCTCCTCTTCTCGCAAGGCACGCCCATGCTTCTTGCGGGCGATGAGTTTGGACGCACTCAGAAGGGCAACAACAATGCCTATGCCCAGGATAACGAGATCTCCTGGATCGATTGGGAAGGCGTGGACGAGGATGGAGCCGAACTCTTCGAGTTCACGCGCAGACTGATCCAGCTGCGTCAAAGCCTGCCGATCCTGCGTCGCGGCCGTTTCCTGAGCGGTGTCTACAACGAAGAACTCGACCTGAAGGATGTGACCTGGCTGACGCCCGCGGGCGACGAAATGACTCCGGAGCAGTGGGAGGATTCGCATGCCCGCTGCATCAGCATCCTGCTGGACGGCCGCGCCCAGCCGACCGGCATTCGCAGGCGTGGTACGGACGTAACGCTGCTGTTGATCCTCAATGCCCATCATGATGTGGTGAAGTGCAAGCTGCCGGAAGTTACGGGCGGCAAGGGCTGGATGTGTCTGGTGGACACTAATAAGCCGGAGCTTGCGTTTCCGACGCCCTTCAGCTTCGGCAAGGATTATACAG
>NZ_JBFUMH010000148.1:0-12865 GCF_054049475.1 Microvirga sp. P5_D2
CACCATGATGAGGCCGTGGCCCGTCACGAAGACGTTGAACGCCTGCGGGTTGGAGAAGAACTGCAGGCCGGGCTCCTGAAGCTCCATGCGCATTGCGATGGACAGAAGGCCGCCGACGATGCCGGCCGTGAAGCCGAAGATGAGGTAGAGCGTGCCGATGTCCTTGTGGTTTGTGGAATAGAACCACCGGCGCCAGAACGAGGGAGCCCCATGGGTCTCGGCGTGAACTGCGAGCGGCTGAACTCTATCGGGCATGAAGAGGCACTCTCGAAACATGACCACGTTCGAGCACCAGCATAAGTGTGGCAAATAAATTCTTTTGCCGAATAAATGCAAAAACTTTGTTGGCTGCCGGATCATCCCGGGATTGCCGTTCGAACGGCAATCAGTTCCGTGAGGATGCAGAAATTCCGCTCGGAACATTCAAAAGAATTCGTTTGCCACATAGGCACCTCGGGACGAACTTTGTTGATGTTGTCGAGGGACCAAGTGGCGTCTCAGGCCCACCGGCTGGTCCACCCTCGCGCTTGAGGGGCGTCGCGACAACGGGAGGTTGGCCATGCGAACCTACAACTTGTTCCGCCGCGCGGATCGGGATGAGCTCATCTGCGCTGTTCCGGAAGATCGACCGGTGCCATCGTTCATCACCGGCCCGCCATGGGAGTTCGTCGGACGGGTCAACGAGAGTGTCATCGGATCCTTGAGCTTCAACCACGAAGCGGCGGAAGCCAGTGTTCAATGGAACGGCTTCTATCTCTTTCAACTCATCAACGTGGCAGACCTTCACCTGAAGGCCCGCCGAGGCAGTGCGACAGCGGCTGCCGAAGGCGCGCCCGCCAGCGGCAAGGATCCCCGCCAAACCGCGCCGGCGCCCTCACCCGAGATCCGACTTACCGCCGTTCAGGTGAGATTGGAGGTTGAGGTTGGAGCACCTCCCAACCGGGCGTCGCCCGTGTCCGTGCTGCTCAACGGCACCGACCTCGGTTTCGTGAGGAAATGACCATGACCGCCACACTATACCCGCAGCCGTCTCCCGAGGCAGCCCGCAAGCGTCGGGATCTCGCGCCCGATGTCCAGGCCGCGTTCGAGGCCTTCGGACGCCAGGTGTTCGCAGATGGTGCTCTGGATGCCAGGACAAAGCAGTTGATTGCGGTCGCCGTCGCCCACGTTACTCAATGTCCCTACTGCATCCAGGGACACACCAAAGCCGCCCAACATGCGGGCGCGACCGCGCAGGAGCTCATGGAGGCGGTCTGGGTCGCGGCGGAGATGCGGGCCGGCGCGGCCTACGCCCATGCCGCGATCATGGTCGCCTCCCTGTCCGAGGATCGGTAGGTAATACGCGATGAGAAGGCCATGGTGCGCCCTGCCGCTGATCTCTGGCCTGGAGCATTCCGATGAGCACAAAGGTTCCGAACGGCAACGTCCGGCTGAAGCGGGCCTATGAACCGCCTGCCGCGGATGACGGCATCCGCATTCTTGTCGACCGGCTCTGGCCTCGCGCGCTCTCCAAGGAAGCCGTTGCCCTCGACCAATGGATGAAGAACATCGCGCCCAGCACCGAGTTGCGCCGCTGGTTTGGCCATGACCCCGACCGATGGCACGAGTTCTGCCGCCGCTATGCCGCCGAGATACATGACGATCAAGATTTGTTGGAGGAGTTGCGGGCCCGCGCCCGCAAGGGCCGGATCACCCTGGTGTTCTCCGCCCGTGACGAGGTGCACAACGATGCCGTTGTCCTCAGGAACGTCATTCTGCACAGCGGGACAGACCGAGAAGGAGCCAAGGAGCAAAAAAAGTGATTTGAAGCGGCAAAGCTATTCGTTTGTCACATACCTTGTCCGAGCGTACCGTTTGCTTGTCGACCGATGGCGCCGATGACCGGCATTCCTTCACAAGCCTCTCGTCAGCGCGCACCCAGAGGAGGCAGGCATGCTCACCGCCGCAGATGTCACGACGAGAGCCGTCATCACGGTTAGGCCCGAGACGTCGATCCATGAGATCGCCAAGTTGCTCTGCGACCATCATATCAGCGGCGTTCCGGTGATTGATGACGAGGAGCGACTGCTCGGCATCGTCAGCGAAGGCGACCTGATCGGGCATGCCCAATTGGCCGGTGAACAGCGCCGCTCCTGGTGGCAGACTTTCCTGAACGGTCCCACCGTGCTGGCTCAGCACTACGCCAAATCACATGGTCGGACGGCCAGCGACGTCATGACGAAAGACGTGGTCACGGTCCTGGAGACCACGTCGGTCGCCGACACGGCCCGCGCTCTGGAGCAACACCGGATCAAACGCGTTCCGGTGATGCGGAACGGGAGGCTCGTCGGCATCGTGACCAGAAGCAACCTGCTTCAGGTTCTGGCGACCACCGACGTGTCGAAGCCGATGAACGTTGCCGACCGCGTCATCCGGGAGCGGCTGAACGAGGAGCTCGAAGAACAGCCCTGGGCCTATCTCCTGTCGAAGAACATCGTCGTCGAGAACGGCATCGTTCACCTGTTCGGCATTGTCCAATCTGAGGAGGAGCGACACGCCATCCGCCTCGCTGCGGAGAACCAGGCCGGCGTGAAGGCTGTGGAGGATCACCTCTCGATAGTACCGCCCGCCTCCTACGTCTTCTGAGTGCGCGAAGGCTTGTCCTCCCTGCTGCTCGACACAGTCGGGTTCGTCCCAAGGACTTCAGTGCGGCGGGAACCTTTTGATGGGCCCGTCATCCAATGCGTTGCGTAACCCGCGTTTTCAGCTGTCCCCATGGAGGATCTCATGCTTGCCCGCGTTGCCGCCATCGCTCTCACCGCTGCACTTGCCATGCCGGCCTTGGCCGCCGACCAAGTCGAGAAGGCGCCGCCTTCGGGCGCTTACAAGAAGGTGAGCGACCTCGTGAAGATCCCCGACTTCCTGCCGGGGCTCGGTCAGCTCTATGTCGATCCCAAGACCCTGCCCGCCGGTCCGTTCCTCGCCTACGACCGCGACGGACGGCTCGTCAGCACGGTCTACATGCTGCCCATCGAGGACCTGTCGAACAAGGACAAGCGCTTCGATGATCTCGCCGCGCCTGGTGGCAAGGTCGATCATGTCGACGTCTACTTCAACGCCGGCCATCCGGGCGTGGAGAAGCCCCATGCGCATGTCGTCCTCTGGCATGTTCCCAAGGCCGACGAGCAGCGGGTGGCGGCAAAGTGACGATTTCGCGCAGACACATCCTGCAGATCGGCGGGGGCCTCCTCGCCGGTCTGGCATGGCCCCGGCTTCCGCGGGCCGGTGAACCGGTGGAGATGCGGATGCAGGGCAACACAGACGGCTCGCATGTCTGGTTCGACCCGGTCGGCCTGTGCGCGTCGAGCCGGGTCGGACGATCGGCTGGATCAACCTGGATCCCGGGAACTCCCACACGGTTACGGCCTATCATCCGAAGAACTTCGAGCGTCCGCTGCGCATCCCCGAAGGAGCGGAGCCCTGGAATTCGGACTACCTGCTGCCGAACGAGACCTTCTCGGTCACGCTCACCGTGGAAGGCGTGTACGACTTCTTCTGCGTTCCGCACGAGCACGCCGGCATGGTCGGGCGGATCATCGTCGGTCAGCCGGGCCGGTCTCCAGCTGCCAGCGTGGCGGCGCAAGCGGCGGGCGGGGAACCCCTGCCCGGGATCGCGCTCCAAGCCTTCCCGCCCGTCGACGAGATCATGCGCCGCGGCATCGTCAGGCGCACGTAAGGGCTGATCCAGCACCGGCGGGAACCTTCCTGGTTCCTGCCGATCCAATGGTCGTTCCCAACGCCCCCACCAGGCATAGAGGAGGGCGCCATGATCCGCTCGGTTGCCTACTCGAAGGTGGTTCTCGCCGGCATGGCAGGTGCCATCGCTTGGGAGGTTGTCGCCCGGCTGCTGATCTGGGCTCGTGTGCCGTTCTTTGATCTTGTTTCGACCCTCGGGACCCTGATCCTCCCCCATGCGCCGGCATGGGCGGCTTGGCTGACCGGCATGGCGGTCCACCTGATGGTCGGCGCGATCTGGGCCGTGTTCTACGCCTATTTCTTCTGGTCCATCCTGCCGCTGCGCCCTGTTCTCCAGGGCCTGGTGTTCGCCTTCGTGCCCATGCCGCTGGCGATCTTCATCATGCATCCGCAGTTCGACCTGATGCACCCGCTCGTCCAAAGCGGCCAACTCTCCTCCTCGGGCCTGTTCGGGCTGAGCGGCGGTGTGCACGAGCCGCTCTCCATCGCAGCCGGTCATCTGATCTGGGGCGGCGTGCTGGGCCTGCTCTACACCCGGCCCGTCGGCTACCGGGCAGACCGGCCGCCGCGCCTGAGCCGCAGACTTGGCGGATTGCGCCCACCCGTCGGCTCGACTCCCGACCCGGCCGGTCACCGGTTCATGTTCGCCACCGGCATCGAGTGCAGCTACCCCACTGTTGAAGGCGGGCGGTGGCGCATGGACCAGATGGCAGCCTGCGGCCATTACCGCCACTGGCGCACGGACCTCCAGCTCGTGCGGGATCTCGGGCTGCGCTACCTGCGCTACGGCCCTCCCCTGCACCTCATCCATCGCGGCCCAGGTCAGTATGACTGGGCCTTCATGGATGAGGTCGCCGCCGAAATGCAGCGGCTCGACATCATACCGATCATGGACCTGTGCCACTTCGGTCTGCCCGACTGGCTGCAGAACTTTCAGAACCCGGAGGTGCCGCAGGCGCTCGCCGACTATGCCCGGGCGTTTGCCCGCCGCTATCCGTGGGTGCAGCTCTACACCCCTGTCAACGAAATGTATGTGTGCGCCAAGCTCAGCGCCCTCGAAGGCTTGTGGAACGAACAGTGCCGGGACGAGCGCGCCTTCGTCTCCGCAGTCCGTCATCTCGCCAAGGCCAATATTCTGATGATGCAGGCGATTGCGTGCGAGCGCCCAGATGCCGTGTTCGTAAACAGCGAGAGCGGTGAGTTCTACCAGCCCTGCTGCCCGGATCCAGAGGTCCGACGCATCGCCGCCTTCGAGAACGAGCGGCGATTCCTTCCGCTGGATCTGCTCTACGCCCGTCCCGTGCAGGACGACATGCGGACCCATCTCCACCAGCACGGCATGCCGGATGAGGAATACGCCTGGTTCATGCAGCAGGACGTGCGCCGGCGGTCGATCCTTGGAGTCGACTACTACGAGTGGAACGAGAAGCTCATCGACAGCACGGGCCATGCACAGGCGTTGGGCGAGCTGTTCGGCTGGTACGCCGTCGCCGGCCAGTACTACCAGCGCTATCGGCGGCCGATGATGCACACCGAGACCAACCGCATGGATGCCCGCGACGGACCGCGCTGGCTCTGGCGGCAATGGCACAACGTGCAGCTGATCCGTCAAGCTGGTGTGCCGGTCGTGGGCTTCACCTGGTATTCGCTCACGGATCAGGTCGACTGGGACATCGCGCTGCGCGAGCCGCTCGGCAATGTCAATCCGGTCGGCCTGTTCGACCTCAACCGCGATCCGCGAACGGTTGGCCTCGCCTACCAGCACCTCGTGCGCCTCTTCGGGGCTGATCTCGGCGAGGCCCCGACCATTGAGGCGGTGCTGGAAGCGGCCTCGACGGTCGCTACACGGGAGGCAAGGAGGCAGCATGCTTAGGATGCTCCAGGCCCATGGCCTCGATGCCGGTCCAACCCAACGGCCGCTTCTGGCCGGCGCCATTGCAGGGGTGATGGCCACGGTCCCGGCTTTGGCGGCCCTCGCCGGCTTCCAGGCGCTCGACGCGCCTGCCAGGGCAACCGGCACGTCCGTGTTGGCTGCCAGCCTCGCCTATGTCGGGATGATGCTGTTCGGTGGGATCCTTTATGGCTGGCTGTTCCAGCGGGCGGCCAACGACCTGCGGGGCGGCTGGCTCTTCGGCCTGGCATTCGGCTTCGTCCTGTGGATGCTCGGGCCCGTCCCGGTGCTGCAATGGCTGCCAGAGCAGCCGATCCTGCGCGGCTATCCGGCTGCGGGACTGCTGTTGGCCCAACTGCTCTGGGGTCTCGCTTTGGGATTGGTGTTCCCTCTGGTCCACCGCCGTCTGCATGGCGGCCTGAAGAGCGAAGCCGAGGCAGCATCCGGGAGCACGGGACCGGAGGCGGCGGCCCAGACGCAGATGCTTCGGCCGCTGCCTTCGTCCAGGCGCCCATCGCTTTGAGAGGATCTGCCTCCCGTGCGATTTGGGAACCTTTATCCGAGTGCCCCATCTAATGGGCAACAACAGGAGCTTGGCCATGCAAACTCTGGCAGTCGCGGCAACGGGGTTGGACAGGCTCGATGATTGGGCGCTGGTGGAACGGGCGCGCCAGCGGGACGGGGCCGCGGTCCGGCTCATCATGCAGCGGCACAACCGCCGGCTCTATCGTGCTGCCCGCAGCATCCTCAACGACGATGCCGAAGCCGAAGACGTGGTTCAGGAGGCCTATGTCCGCGCCTTCACCCATCTGGACGGCTTTCGTGGCGAGGCGCAACTCTCGACCTGGCTCACGCGCATCGCGCTGAATGAGGCGCTCGGTCGGCTCCGACGGCGACGCACCACGGTTGGCCTGAAGGACATTGATGCCATCAGCGATCAAGGAGAGGCCCGCGTGATTTATCTGCCGTCGGCCCGCCAGGACAGTGATCCGGAAGCCGCCGCCGCCCGGACCCAGGTGCGGCGTCTGCTCGAACGCGCGGTGGACCAGCTGCCCAATTCCTTCCGCATGGTCTTCGTGCTCCGGGACATCGAGGAGATGAGCGTCGAGGAGACCGCGTCGCATTTGGGCCTGCGCCCGGAGACGGTCAAGACCAGGCTCCATCGCGCCAGACGCCTCTTGCGCGAGGCCCTCAACAAAACCCTGGCATCCGCATTGACCGATGTTTTCCCATGCGCCGGTGTGCGTTGCGCCCGGATCACGGGAGTCGTGCTGGAACGCCTCGGCCTCCCGGAGCAGCCGGAGAAATGACCATGCCTCTGCCGGGATTCCAAGCCTCACGAAGATCGAGGCAGGCGGGCCGGCGTAAGGTTGTTGTCACCATCGGAGCCTCCGCCGGGTTGGACGCGCAGGGGCAATGCCTCTGTGTCGCTGGTGCATGGCATCGTCGGAGCAGCGGTGCTGGGCGCCTTTGCGGCGACAATCGGATTGATGCGGCGCCCTTCGAAGCCGAAGGGCAAGACCAACGCGGAACTTCCCGCTGAATGAGGAACGGAGAACGCCATGCGAGCTGAGAACCCTGTACGAGACCATAATCCCCAGAGCACCGCGCAGATCGCCGGACACCCGCTCCATCCGATGCTGATCCCCTTCCCGGTCGCCTTTCTCGTAGCCACCCTCGTGTGTGACCTGCTCTTCTGGAACACGGGCAACAGCGCCTGGAGCACGGCCTCGCTGTATCTTCTGAGTGCCGCGCTCATCATGGCCGCCCTTGCGGCTCTGGCCGGCCTGACCGACTTCATGGGCGACCGGCGCATCCGCGATCTGTCGGCAGCCTGGCACCACATGATCGGAAATGTCGTCGTCGTGCTCCTCTCCCTGTGGAACTGGTATCGCCGCTACGAGGCGGGAGACGCCGCCGTTCTGCCGACAGGGCTCGTCATCTCGCTCGTGGTCGTGCTTCTCCTGCTCTACACCGGCTGGCGCGGCTGGGAGATGGTCTACCGCCACCGGGTCGCCGTCTCGGACCAGGGATCCTGATCCGAGTGCGCACGTCGCCGTGCTGCCAGCCCGAAGAAGCCTACCGGATCCTAGATCTTCAACCAGGAGCCACCGCCGATCAAATACGACAGGCACACCGGTCCTTGATGAAGAAGCTCCACCCGGATCAAGGCGGCTCTACTTATCTCGCGGCGCGGGTGAACCAAGCCAGGGACCTTCTGTTGAGCCGATGTGAAGGGTGATCGGTGATCCCGCAGCCGCTGCCATCTGACTCCACGGCACCTGCGCGAGCAGCCTCCTGACACTTGAGCACCTCCAGGATGTCGGCCGTCGCCGCATAAGGCTTATTGGTGACTACCGCCAGCAGAAGTCGCAGACGCCGAAGGCCGGCCAGTGTACCCACGACTCACGGAAAGGCTTTGGTGTGGCGGGATGCATTGGGCTTGTAGATCGCGAGGAAGCCATCGACGCCTTCCGGAAGGCGCCCCTATGACGTGTTTCTTGAATGCTTCAATCGTGGATTGCTGATCTGCGTCAGGGGTGACATTATCGCCCAGTCGCCACCTCTGCTCGTCGAACGCGAGCACATCGATCAATACTATGACGTCCATTCTGTAGGGATCTCGGGCGTATCGCCTAACTCAACATCGGTCATTCCATGCCCGCACACAGGCGAGCGCAGACAAGAAGTCTCTTGAACCATCAACCGTGAGAAGGCTCATGCGCGTCGGCGTCCCGAAGGCACCGTCAAGTTGTCGGAGAAGGATACGCGGACCCTGGTTTGAGGCTGGATCAGGCGACAGTCACGACGCCGGTTACCTCAGTCCAGGCCTGGAACGCCCGAGCACGGGTACGGCGATGATCAGCGGCTTTGGAGTGGGTAGAGCGGCGGAAGAGGTTTGCTACTTGATCGTGAACCGAGAGAAAGCGTTGGGCCTGACCGGCCGACTTGAAGCGCTTCATGATCCGCTCCCGTCGTCGGGTCGGCTAATGGCTGTTTTCCGCTCGATTGTTTAAGCCCTTATGCTGCCGATGCTCGACGCCGGGCATGACTTCTCGCTTTGCAGCGGCATAGCTGGCCAGTTTGTCGGTGATCATCACGCGAGGTGCGACGCCTTGCTTCTTGAGCAGCTTGCGCAACAGCCGCTTGGCGGCCTTTGCGTTTCGGCGGCTCTGAACCAGGATATCGAGCACGCCCCGTGCTGATCGACAGCTCGCCAGAGCCAATGCTTCCGGCCCGCGATRCTGATGACAACCTCGTCCAAGTGCCACTTGTCTCCGGCTACCGGAAGACGGCGGCGGATCTGCTTGGCGAAGCTCTGGCCGAACTTCAACGCCCATTGCCGGACCGTCTCGTGGCTGACCGCGATGCCTCGGGCGGCGAGCATCTCCTCGACCATGCGCAGGCTGAGCGGAAACCGGAAGTACAACCAGACCGCATGGCTGATCACCTCAGCCGGAAAGCGGTGGCGGGCATAGCGAGGATGACGGGTGTTCTTCATCCCTCACATATGCCTCGATCCAGTCACCCACCGGTTAACCTGACGGTGCCTCCGGAGTTGCCGACCGATGGGGTGGGCGCCAGCACAGGCCTCCATGCCAATCAGGCAGGGTGGGATGTTCGCCAGGCGCTGGGTGAGCTGCGTGCGGGAGAGCTTGATCCGCAGCACGATGGCGCCGCGCTCATCCTGCCCGACGAGATGGAAGCTGTTCTTGCCCAGATCGATGCCCAGCGTGGCAATGGCGGCAGAGGAAGAAGACCGTGACATGAGACGTGCTCCTTGCGTGGCTCGAAGCCCCACACTGTACGAACAAGCGGGGCAGAAGCACGGCCGGACCATCCCATTACCAGACCTTCACTAAGGCGTGTGACGAGCTCAGTGCAGCATCTCAGCCGAAAGGGCTTGCGCGAGCTGGCATAGGTCGATTGGCTTGTCGCAGTAGAGCACGTCGGCGCAGGCTTGTGCAGCCCCATTGCTCATAGGCGATCCAGGGCAGTCCGGACTAAATGCGTGGCAGGTTAGCTTGAGAGTTGCTTGGCGAGGACTACCCGCACCATCTTGTCTAACTCCTCAACCCGCTGCGTCTGATCCTGAAGCAAGCCTTCGAGGTGCTCGACGCGAATGCGGTCAAGCTTGTCGTGGAGGGCCATGATCTCAACCTCCGCCTTCAAGTTGACCTCGTAATCCAGGCTGGCGGCCAACCGATCCCTGGCGGCTTGTCGGTTCTGAGACATCAGGATCACAGGGGCTTGTAACGCGGCAACCATCGACAGTATCAGGTTCAGGAAAATGAAGGGATATGGATCAAAGCCTCCGCCAAAGCGGGCCAGGGCAATGGTATTCACAACAACCCAAGCGATGAGCATCCCCGTGAAGATTATGATGAAGGTCCAGGACCCGCCGAATAGAGCGACCCGATCCGCGAAGCGTTCGCCCAATGTCTGCTGTTCTTCAAGAACATTGTTCACATTTCGGGCGACATGCGAACGCTTGGCAATGTGAAGAATTACCCGCTGCTCGCGCTCAGACAGCCTTGTTACGCCGCTGTCCAGCAACTGCCGAGCGAGTTGAGTCACCTCGTCCATCAGCGCCCTCCGCTGTCACTCTGATCAGAGATTGCAGTCTATCCTAGCCACAGGCACGGGAGGAGGCTTGCCGTTCGCGCACGTGGCCTATCTCAAGGTGATCCAGAAAACCATCTGTTGTACTTTGAGACCCGTGCCGCTCCTCAAAATGTCGGGCGGCGGCTGCCTGAGTGCCAAGTCCATCAATCGGACCCCGCTACACACCCGATCAAGACAAAACTCAGGAGGATCAGAGAAGCATAGCGATCCGCGTTCCGAGTTTCTAATCTCTTGGATTATGCCCATAGCTTGCCATTTCTCTCCGACCCTATCGAATAATTCATGTTTCGAGACAATCATATACTTAGGTCGAATAAGAGCGTATACTTCGATAAAGTTAGGAGGACATCATGATTCAGAGAATCAGGTCCTACATATCTTACGAAAACGAAGCGCTCTTTGCTGCGACTCTTGCTTTCCTGTTCTGTGGGGCCGTGATCTTGGGATTCATGTAATGCTGTCCCAAGCGTTGATTTCACTGCTCCTGATGGTTGGCATTCTCGCCTTTTGCACGCTGACGATCCGCTCCCACTGGTGAGAGAACCCGGATCTGGAGGGCTGGTCCTTGCAATATCGCCGGGGTCGCCGGCCTGTCAGGAACGCCACTCAATGCTGGCCGATTATCCTGTAGGCCGAGGGGCTCGACCGAAGTGACATCGGTCTGGGCAGGCCCATGAAGGGCGGCACCCGATGATGAACAAGCGCGCCTCAGTCATACAACGCCGCCTCGCAGCAATCTTCTACGCTGACGTGGCAGGCTATGTGCGCTTGATGAATGCCGATGAGGCAGGAACTCTGGCCCTGCTCGACTCCCGCCGCGAGATCATGGATCGGCACATCACCCAATACGGCGGTCGCACGGCCAACACCGCAGGCGACAGTATTCTCGCTGAGTTCCCAAGCGTCGTCGATGCGGTCCGATGTGCGGTTGGCATTCAGGAAAGGATTGCCGCGGCCAACGAGGAAACCCCCAAGGACCGTCGCCTCACCTTCCGGATCGGCGTCCATGTTGGAGAAGTCATGGTTCGGGACGGCGACATGTTTGGCGATGGGGTGAACATTGCCGCCCGCATGGAGAAGCTGGCACAGCCGGGATTGGTCTGCCTCTCAGGAACGGCCTATGACTACGTGTCCAGGGTGCTGCCACTGGCCTTTGACGACCTCGGGACGCAACTCGTGAAAAACCTCGATGTGCCCATACGAGCTTATTTGGCCCGCCCATCTGATCATCCGCTGTCTCGGGCGCTGCCACCGGTGCATCGCCGCAGTGAATTCAATCTGGGGCGACGCTTCCATACCATCCTGAACCGCGCGCTGGTGGATGTGACCAAGCCAGAGAGCCTGACACTGGTCGAACCTGCGGTTTTGGCTTCCCTCCACGATGCGCCGAACATCGACGAGCGGCGACTGGCCGAGCGGATCGGCATTGACCTTCCGAGTGCCCAGCGGATGGTCAGGCACCTTGAGCTTCTAGGGTTCGTCAGCCGGACACCAGGGAAACACGGACGCGACCTGCGCCTTCTCAGCCTCTCACCCGAAGGGCTCGAACTCTATGCACGGTTATACCCGGCGATCCTTGCGGTGCGGGATCGCGTGATGGCAGCCCTGTCGGAACGGGAGCGGGAGACCCTGCAAGACCTCTTAGCGCGCGTGATCAACGCCAATGAACTCAAGAGCAATCGTCGCTCCGACTGATCCTGCCGAGACCAAGTGGCTGAACCGGGGGCGCATCCTTCTGAGCGCTATGGCGGATTGCTCCGGTGTGCTGTGATAGCGCCAGCCTTCAGGGAGGGATCCCATGGCCTATGTCATGTTTCAGTATGACCGCCCGACCGAACCCCATCGCTGGAACGACTATAACCAGCATGTCAGAGAGTGGATTGCCGAGCTTCTGCAAATGCCTGGCGCGGTGTCTTTTATGGCCTATCGCACAACTGATGGAGTCAGCCCAGACACGATCACCATGCTGGAGTTCCAAACGGTGGAGGATGCTCGCAAGGCGCAAGAATCCGAGCAGATGCAGAGAGTTCTCGAAGATCTCCGGTCAGTCGGCGTGGCCGCCAAGATTCTGCTGATCGAGCGCTCGCCATTTACGCCCGAGCCATTTCAAGCGTGAGACCAGAGTCGCGTTGGAAGGTAAGTGCGCCCGCAAAAAATCAACCAACCTCGCAATCTCGAGCTTAGACCGCAGTACGCGGCATGGAGCCTGCCCCAGAATCCGCTGACCCTGATCAGGAAGCGAGATTGAAGGAGGCCCGCGCAATTTGCGGAGTGTCATTTATGGAACTCATTGGAATAGCTCGGAATAGCCATAGGCTCAGCCTCACATATGACCCTATGTGAGCTATCGCCGACTTGTGCTTCACAGGCGTCGGCGACTGAGGGCTATGCGCTCCCGCCTGTAGTGCGGAGCGCATCGATGACTGGTCTCACTCCCTCTGATTTCCCAATCGACGCCGAAACCTTGATCGGCGAAGCGCGCGTAGCGAGGAAACGGCAGGCCGACGAACAGGTTGCCGCACACATTCGTGGTGTTCTCTCTCGATTAAAATCTCACAAGCCAAAAGGTGACGCGCATGCTTTACGTTAATCAAAACTATCACGGCCCTATTC
>NZ_JBFUMH010000149.1:0-12809 GCF_054049475.1 Microvirga sp. P5_D2
TGCTCGCCTACAACCTGAAGCGGGTTCTGGCGATCCTTGGTCCTGGACCGCTGCTGGCAGCCATCCAGTCCTGAGGGGGCATCACTTTAGACCCCAAGCTGATCACGATGGCTCGGACATCAGGGAGACTGACGTCCAGCCTTGTCGAGGAGCCAAACGGCCGCTGGCTCTCGTGCTCCAGCCGATCAGAGGACCACAGAGGTGATCTCACTCGGTCGCTATCTGCGTTTTGACACAGCCTCGGTCAGGCAGTGAAGTCCATTCACTTTTCGGAATGTCTGGTTCCGTAAGGATTGCTGCCCTCAGCTTAGCGTCTCAGGTATGCCAGAAGGAGACATTTCTTTGACGCGCCCACGTAGAGACACTCCGCGGCCCAGCCGGCACACCGCGTGGCGGAGTTGAACACTTCGTTGATCTGCGCATCGTGAATGGAGGTCACCTTTGAGAGCCTTGGTTTGAGAGCCTTGGTTTGATGAGTGGCATTCATAAGCCTATGCGTGTTCCAGCCTCTGGTCATCGCGCCACGCACAGGCATATACGGTTCAGTCAAGCCCGCAGCCGCTGACACATCTGCCCCTCCCCGGGCTGTTACCAGCGGAGAAGTCGTATCCATGCGCCCCTACATCATCTGCCACATGGTCACCTCCATCGACGGCCGCCTCCATCCCAGCCGTTTCACCGTGCCTGCCGCAGGCATTTCAGCCGAGGTGCTGCGAGGGCATTACGAGCAGGTCACCGGTCAGTTCGGGGCGGAGGGCTGGATCGTCGGCCGCAAGACAATGACCGAGATGGCCAAGGGAAGCGAGCGGACCATGGCCAATGTCCCGCAGGTCGCGCGCGAGGCGCATATGGCAAACCGCGATGGTCGGGATCTCGCCATCGCCATCGACCCGGCCGGCCGGGTTCACTATGGGAAGGATAACATCGGGGGTGATCACGCGGTCGCCGTGCTGGGCGAGCAGGTCGCGGATGCCTATCTGGCTGAGCTGCGCGAGGACGGCGTCTCCTACATCTTCGCTGGTCCCAAGGGCGACGACCTTGCCCTTGCCATGGAGCAGCTCGCCGCGGTCTTCGGCGTCAAGACGCTGCTCCTCGAGGGAGGCGGCGCGATCAATGGCTCGTTCCTGAAGCAGCGGCTGATCGATGAGTTCAGCACGCTGATCTATCCTGCCGTCGATGGTCTGGCCGGGGTCCAGAGCATCGTCGACTATCATAGCACTGACGACGAGCGTCCGGGCGCAGGGCAGGCGCTGCGTCTGATCGGCTGCGAGTCGCTCGAGGGGGGCATGGTGTGGCTGCGTCACAAGGTCGAGGATGCACCGGCTGCGACACCTTGAGTCGACCTTCGCCTCGGTTCAGAACAGCGATACGCCCGTTAAGTTCGCAAGTCTGGCCATAAGTTCGTCCTGGAAGGCAGGATCGGACACCTGTGCGGCTGGGGCTTGCCGCTCGCGGTGATACCAGTAACCTCCACTGACTATGGCCGCAGGATCGTCGCTTGTGGCGAGCCAAGTCTGGGTGCGATGGCCCTCCTCGAGATCGTCCGGAGCTCCGGCACCTCCCATGCGGGTCGGGACCCAGCCCGGATCGACCGCATGGCTCAAGACATCCGGCCAGTGGCGCGCGACGGCAAGGGCCAGTGCAGCGACGTAGAGCTTGCTTTCCGAGTAAGCGCGAGTTGTATCCCAGCGCCGCTCGGTCCAATCGATGTCATGCAACGGCCCAGTACCGCTACGGTGCATGCCGCTGCTCAGATAGATCAAGCGGCGAGGACGTTCGATCAAGGCCGTCAGCATGTACGGGGCGAGCGTGTTGACCGCGAGGGTGCTCGCGTGCCCTTCAGGGGTCGGCGACCGGCTCGGCACAGTGTAGATGCCGGCATTGTGGATGACCGCATCCATCCGGCCGATGGCATTGATCTGATCGGCGATTGACCGGGTCTCAATCGCACTTCGGAGGTCGCCGACGACGATACCAGCCGAGCGCGGCGAGAGGTCCGCGAGCGTTGCCGCACGCTGCTGCGAGCGGGCGTGGAGAACGACTCGGTGCCCCTGCTCGATCAAGGCATGCGCCGCCGCGCGGCCAAGCCCATCGGTGCTGCCGGTGATGAAGATGAAAGCCATGCCAGTCCTCTCAATCCGCTGAAGCCGTAGAACTAGGGCGCTGAAGGGCGAACCGCAGCCATCACCTCATCGGCAGCACGCACCCCGCTCTGATAAGCCCCGTGGGCAGTTGAAAAGTCGTGGCGGTGGGTCGCCTCGCCGGCGAAGAACAGCCGTCCGTCGAACGGGCGAGCCAAGGTGTCCCGGACTGCCGCCTTTCCCGGAAGGGCATAGCTATAGCCTCCTCCGATGTGATCCATTCGGGTCCAGTTCGAGACAGCCAGGGGCCGGAGGCTGCGTCGGACGTCTGAACCGAACAGTGCCGCAAGCTCATCGATGGCATAGGAAAAGCCCGCAGCAGGCCCTTGCTCGGCCAGCACCTCGGCACCCTCCCCGCCGAAAAAGCCTTCGATTACAGGACGGCCGAAGGGTCGAATGTAGTAGGATCCGGTGCGTGGGTTGCGGGGGTCGCCGATGACATGGGCCTCCGGTTCGAAGGGATTGTCCCCGACGATTTTCAGGAACAGCTTCTCGTTCCGACCGAGCGGCAGGCTGGCGGCCGCGTGGCGCCACTCATCGAGCTCTGGCGGTAACCTAATGGTCCCACCAACGACCACGGCGGTCGAGACGGTGAGGATGGCGGTCCGAGCGGTGAGGCTGCCGGCTCGCGTTGCGATGCTCACCCCAGCCGCTTCAAGGTTGATGGCCTCGACCGGGGTCGCGAGGCGAAGCGCGACGCTCGGTGGCAGGCTTGCAGCGATGAGGGCGCCGTATCCAGCCGGCACTCTCCAGTTGTACCTTGTTGAAGCGGTGTCGTAGGCCAGATAATCGGCGATTGAGAGCTGCTCGAGGCTGGCGCCGCTGATGTAGCCGCCCATCGCCTGAAGATAGCCGTTCCACATCCCGCCGGGTTCCAACGCATCGGCGGCACAGTCGCTTTGGGGTGGGTCCCGCATCAAGCGTCCATGCCATGCGGCATAGGCCTCGTCGGATGCATCCTGATCCGTGGGTGAGAAGCCCAGGTCGCGATACTGCTGGCCCCAAGCTGGCCTGCGGCGCTCGACGGAGAAGCCGGATGCCTCAGCGATGCTGACCCAAGGATTGCGATCGGCCGAATGAAGCCAGCCGCAACCGAGATCGAGTGCGTGCCCGGCCACGTTAACCGTGTGGGCGCGGCCCCCGATCCGCTGCGAGGCTTCCAGCAGCAAGGTGGAAACGCCCTTGGTTGCGAGCCGCCGCGCTGCGGCAATACCTGCCGCCCCGCCGCCGATGATGACGACGTCCCAATCAGTGCTCATACAATCTGTCCATTCGATAAGATCGTGCTCCGGTACTCTAGCTCGACTTGAGCGTCTACGGAGAGGCCGAGCGGAGGACTGCCTCGGTCAACTTCTGCCATCACTTGTGCCGTGACGCCCTCACCCTTCCGCCAATCAGTTGAGGATGCTTTTGGTTCAGCCGCGGTAGTGCAGTGTATCTACCAGCAAGGCAGACGCCGGCCAGGCCGATTGCGATTAGGGCCTGTCAGAGTCGAGCAAATCGAGCGTGGCGGCGAGGCAGAAAATACAGATGAAGGTATCTTGACGCTTAGGAGATTAGGTGTAGGCGAGGAGCCGACCGGCGAGGATCACGCCCGTCCATGCAATCAGTGACACTGCTGCTCCGACGCGGGCGGCGACCGGGGTCACGGCGGCATCCGTCCACTCATCGACGCGGCGGTAAATGCCGTAGTGGAACACCGGTACGTTGAGGCCAGCAAGGATCAGCAGGCCGAACTTCCACGGTGCAGCTCCGGCACCCGCGACCACGATGGCCTGCGCACTGAGCAGTGCAATACCCGTGGCAACTGCGATGGCGAAGCCGATGTGTGAGACAGGCAGCAGATAGCGCGCGGCTGTGGTTGCAGACACGACGCGGTGTCCGACTCCCAGCAGTCGAAGGTCGAAGGTGAAAGCCGGGCCGACAAGAAGAGCAATCCCAAGGATGTGGATGGCTTCGAGCACGGGATGGAGGTATTGGCCATTTCGCACCGTCTCGCCGAGCGTCGAGCCCTGCAACAGCATCAGCAATGTGTCGAGCAATTCAAGCATACTCCGTTCAATCCCGCCCGGTGCGATGGCGCAGGTGGAGGACCCACCCGCACTTACTGCGACGATGATGGCCCCCTAACACCGTCCACAACATCGAATTCCTAGAGTCTTGCACTGCGGCTTCTATCTGGTGGCTGGGGTAGTGCTCGCAGCCATCGAGGAAGCCTATTGCGGCAGCGGCGCTCGTACCGGGAGCGTGTTGCCGAGCACTTGGTTTACCGGCACGTCGTCGTCCCCGTACCAAAACACAACTGGACGAAACAGACCGTCATTCGTCCGATTGATGTAGCCGACCGCTTGGAAGCGCTCCCCAATCTTCAGCGCACGGCCCAAGCGCCACTGGCCCGACCAAGCCGGCGGCGCGATGATGACCTCCATTTCCTTGTGAGGGCCCTTGTACGAGCGAGCGGCCTTGACCCGGGCACTGTCCTCAGGATCTTGCAACTGCTCTGGAATCGCCAGTTCAGGAGTGTCGGCAGGCAGGTTGCTGTCCAGGGTTACATCGAACTGCGAGTGCGGGTTACCCCAGACACCATCCGAAGAGACCGTTCCCGCGATGTAGACGAGGCGATCGGTTTCGAAGCCGGGCCACCCGTGATGCGCGGCAGCAGGTAGCACCGGGATCAGGACTGTTCCCAGCACGACCACAGCAGCAGCGCCCGCAGTGGCCAGCAGTCGCAGTCCTCGCATGCACCTGGGTATGTGCAGGGTTATGCTCTTCATTCGCCTCTTCCTTTCATTGCTATACCGGCTGCCTTCTGGTGGGCGCGGATGTTGGTGCCGCCAGAGGATCGCCTCAATGGAGCCTGAACCAAACGGCCCAGGCTCCATATCGCCGCTCACGCGGAGAGGTGTTGGTTGAAGAACGACTGGAGCTTGTCGAACGGGATCATATCGATCCGGTCGTACAGATCGGTGTGGTTGGCACCCGGGATGATGAGAAGCTCCTTCGGCTCCGCCGCAGCAGCAAAGGCGGTCTCGCTGAAGTAACGCGAGTGGGCGTTTTCGCCATGAATCAGCAGGACCGGGCGCGGCGCTATTTCCGCAATGTAGGTCAGGAGCGGCATGTTCATGAACGACAGCGGGTTCGTGAGCGACCAGGAGGCGTTGGAGTTGATCGCTCTCGGGTGGAAGCCTCGCGGCGTCTTGTAGTAGTTAGCATACTCCACCACGAACTGCGGTTCGCCGCCCTTGAGTTCGAGGGATACCGGGCCATAGGCCGGGGTCCCCCTTTCCGCATCCTGCCAACGCTGCTGGCTGAGTTGCTCAAGCGTTTGCGTGCGCTGTTCGAGGGTCACGCTATCGTTATAACCGCGGGACATGACGCGGGTCATGTCATACATGGTGCTGGCTGTAACGGCCTTGACGCGCTTGTCTACGGCAACAGCATTCAATGCCATGCCGCCCCAGCCGCAGATACCAATGACGCCGATACGCTCGCGATCAACGGATGGGTGCAGGCCGAGAAAATCCACTGCCGCGCTGAAATCCTCGGTATTGATGTCCGGTGAGGCGACATTGCGAGGCTCGCCGCCGCTTTCTCCGGTAAAGGACGGATCGAAAGCGAGCGTGACGAATCCACGCTCTGCCATGGTCTGTGCATAGAGACCCGACGACTGCTCCTTCACTGCGCCGAACGGGCCGCTGATGGCGAGCGCTGCCAGCCTCCCGCTGGCACGGTTCTTCGGCTGGTAGAGATCAGCTGCCAAGGTGATGCCGTAGCGGTTCTTGAAAGTGACCTTCTCGTGAGCGACGTTCTCGCTTCGGGGGAAAACCTTGTCCCATCCGGTTGACACATTCTGTGCCTTCGCGTTGGACGTATTGAAAAACGACCCGGCACCAATCGCGGCGACGCCAGCGCCTGTCAGCTTCAAGAGGTCACGCCGGCCTAGGTCCAAGCCGGAAGTCTGTGCTGCTCTATTCTCAGGACTGTTCTGCTTGTTCATGCCAGTATCTCTGTTCTTTCCTGCTCAGGCTGATGCCTAGCTCCGGTTAAACAGTAGCAAGTGGGAAAGCAGGCGATTAGCGGGGCTGCGGCGCATGCCCCTATGAGCTCGGCTCATCAATCTCGCGGGGATTTGGAGGATCAACCCTGCCTGTTTCAGCTCCGATGGCGCAGAGCCTCGACAACGAGGTTGAAGGCCGGGGAGGACTGCCGGCGGCTCGGATAATACAGGTGGTACCCCGTCCACGATGGGCACCAGTCCTCGAGAACTCGCTCGAGGCGTCCGGAGGCTATGTGCGGCAATGCGATGTCCTCCGGGACGTGAGCAAGCCCGAAGCCGTCCACCGCGGCATCGAGGACCTGGAAGATGCTATTAAACACGAGTTGCCCCTCGACCCGGACAGCCAACTCGTGTCCATCACGTTCGAATTCCCAGGCATAAAGCCCACCATAGGTGGGAAGGCGCAGATTGATGCAGGTGTGACCGATCAGGTCCTGAGGGGATATGGGCCGTGGTCTGTCCGCGAAATATGATGGCGCTCCGATCACCGTAAAACGGACGTCGGGGCTGATGCGCACCGCAATCATGTCCTTGGCAACCTGCTCGCCGAGACGCACCCCCGCGTCGAACCGTTGCTCGACGATGTTCGTCAAGGCTTGATCGAGGGCGATCTCAACCTTGATATCAGGATAGTCGGGAAGAAATGTTCTGAGCTTCGGCCACAAGATAGTCTCGATGGCATGGTCGCCCGCCGTGATCCTGATCGTGCCGGCAGGCTTCTCACGGAACTCGCTCAATCCGTCCAGCTCGGCCTCGATCTCGGCCAGTCTGGGGCCCGCTGTCTGGAGGAGGCGCTCGCCCGCTTGAGTGGGCGCCACACTCCGGGTGGTACGGGTCAGAAGCCRCACGCCCAACCGTTCCTCGAGGCTGCGCACCGTGTGACTCAGGGCTGATTGGGAGACGCCGAGCTGTGCGGCGGCCTTCGTGAAGCTCCGCTCCCGCGCGACAGCCAGGAAGGCAATCAGGTCGTTGATGTTCTCGCGCGCCATTCATGAACTCCACTCATAGGTTCATGCAGGTCTTAGCACCTAATCGATCCAATGAGGACGGCCTATCTTCCGGCCTTCCATCGGTATTGTGAGACATTGATGACAGCCGGAACCGCTTCTTCCTGTGACATAATCCCTGACCGCTCTCCGGCCTGGGGCGCGATCCTTGCCATATCGCTGTGCTGCATGGTCCTCGTCGCCTCCGAGTTTATGCCTGTCAGCCTTCTGACCCCCATTGCCGCCGACCTCCACATGACGGAAGGCCAAGCCGGGCAAGCCATCTCCGTTTCCGGCATCTTTGCCGTACTCACGAGCCTGTCCATATCGGGCCTAACGTACCGGTGGGATCGGCGCACCGTCCTCCTCGTGTTGGCCCTCTCGCTGATCGTCTCTGGAACGGTCGTGGCGCTCGCGCCGAACTACACGATTCTCATGGTCGGGCGGGCGGTGCTCGGCATCGCCATCGGCGGATTCTGGTCGATGTCGGCCGCAGCGGTCATGCGCCTGGTGCCGACGGACAGCGTGCCGCGTGCTCTGGCGATCCTGCAAGGTGGAACCGCGTTGTCCTCCATCGTTGCAGCCCCCCTGGGAAGCTTCCTTGGCGGGTATATCGGATGGCGGGGAGCTTTCTTTTGCGTGGTGCCTTTAGCGGCTATCGCGTTGGTCTGGCTGCTGGCAAAGCTCCCCTCCATGCACGCCGGGCGGCCGACTGGCTCGGGGAACGTGTTCAAGCTGCTCCGTCGGCCCGTGGTGGCCTCCGGTATGGTGGCGATCACGCTCTTCTTCATGGGTCAGTTCGCGCTGTTCACGTACCTGCGGCCGTTTCTCGAGATGGTGACCCATGTCGATGTTCCGACCCTTTCGCTGGTTCTGCTGCTCCTGGGCATCACCGGCCTTGTCGGGACGACCTTCGTCGGATCCTTCCTGAAGAGCGGGATGTATAGCGTGATGATCGCCATTCCGCTCGGGATGGCGGCGATTGCCGTTGCCCTGATCGCCTTCGGAAACTGGCTTGCCGGAACGGCAGTCCTGCTTGGAGCATGGGGCCTGCTCGGCACTCCGGCACCCGTAGCGTGGAACACCTGGCTGACCCGGACACTGCCTGAGGACGCCGAAGCGGGCGGCGGGCTGATGGTGGCTGCCATCCAACTGGCGATCACCCTGGGTGCGACCGTTGGTGGCCTGCTGTTCGACATGAGCGGTTATCAGAGCACCTTTGGTGCGAGCGCAGCCATGCTGGCCGCTGCGGGTCTCATGGCGTTCGTGACGAAGCGTGCGGGATCATCAGGACGCTTGTGAGCACCTCATTGGCTCCCGCCATCCCCGCCGGCGGGTCTCTCACCCTCATCAAGTCACATGCAAAGGATGATCATTCCATGAAGTTGCTGGCCGCCACTCTCGTGTCCCTCGCGTTGGGAACACCTGCCTTTGCCCAAGGAAACACCTCTATGTCCACATCTCTCGTAAACGCATCGGCACTCTCTATTGCCGACATCCAGTCGGTCTCCCCGGCCCTCGGCCGATATGGCAAGGAAGACGTCGCAGGCCTGTGGCAGCGTCCTCAACTCTCCCGTCGCGACCGCAGCCTCGTGACGGTGGCGATCCTGATCGCACGCAACCAGACGCTGGACCTGCCGCACTACATCAACCTTGCCCTCGACAGCGGCGTGACACCGCGCGAACTCTCCGAGACCATCACGCACCTCGCGTTCTACTCGGGTTGGTCGAACGCCATGGCGGCGGTTGCCGTCACCAAGGACATTTTCACCCAACGCAAAATCGGACCGGATCAGTTGCCGGCCGCATCGCCGCAGCTCATGCCACTGAACGAGCAGGCGGAGGCGACCCGAGTCGCGAGCGTGCAGCGCCTTCTCGGAACCGCAGCTCCCGGCCTCGACCAATACACCACCGATCCGCTCTTCAAGGACGTGTGGCTGCGCCCCGACCTGTCACCGCGTGACCGCAGCCTCGTGACCATCACGTCGCTGATGGCGAATGGGCAGGTGGCCCAGCTCGCGGGCCATCTGAACAGGGCTTTGGACAACGGCCTCGCGCAGGAACAGGCCGGAGAGGTGGTCACGCAGATCGCCTTCTATGCGGGCTGGCCCAATGCTTTCTCAGCCGGCCCGGTCGTTGCAGAGGTCTTCAAGGGTCGATCCAACTGACCAAAGCTGTCTCGCCATCTCCTACCCTGAAAGGATTCACCGTGAAGAACACACTCATCGCACCCACAATGACCGCAGCCGCACTCGGTGGCGCCCCGGCCAATGCGCAGGGCATCCAGATTTTCCCGAGCGGCTCCTCGCCGTCCGTGATCGCCGATCCGAAGAACTTCTCAGGGCAGGTCGTGGTCGATCTTCTCACGCCACCATCCGTCGAGACCCTGGCCTCATCGGGTCTGGTGACCTTCGCTCCACGCGCACGCACCGCGTGGCATAGCCACCCGGCGGGCCAGACGCTCATCGTCACGGCGGGCAAGGGCTGGGTTCAGCGGGAGGGCCAGGCTCGCCAGGAGATCAAGTCGGGTGACGTCGTGTGGATCCCCGCCGGGATCAAGCACTGGCATGGCGCGACCGACACCAACGGGATGAGCCACGTCGCGGTCACATACATTCGCGATGGCAAGAACGCTGATTGGATGGAACTGGTCACCGACCAGGAATACGCCACTCGATAGCATCACGTTCGATCGAGATGGGAATCATGAACACGGCTCATGAGGGCAGCTTCAGACAAACCCTGCTCGTTTCGCTGCCCCTCCCGAACGCCTGCCCAATAACCTAATCAACGAAAGTACGCTTCCATGACTGTAAAGGCCCTAGGCGCCTACGCCGGAGACAAGCCGCTCGAACCGATGGACATCAACCGACGGTCGGTCGGTCCACACGATGTCGGTATCGAGATCGCCTTCTGCGGCGTATGCCACTCGGACATCCATCAGGTGCGCTCAGAATGGGCGGGCACCGTGTACCCTTGCGTGCCAGGCCACGAGATCGTCGGCCGTGTGTCGGCGGTGGGCGCTCATGTGTCGAGCCACAAGGTCGGCGACCTGGTTGGCGTGGGGTGTATCGTCGATAGCTGCAAGCGCTGCGACGATTGCAGCGGCGGGCTGGAAAACTATTGCGACCACATGGTCGGGACCTACAACGGGCCCACGCCCGATGCGCCGGGTCACACGCTGGGTGGTTATTCACAGCATATCGTGGTGCATGAGCGGTACGTGCTACACGTCAGCCATCCCGAAGAGCAACTAGCTGCCGTCGCGCCGCTGCTGTGCGCCGGGATCACGACATACTCACCCCTGAAACACTGGAATGTGGGACCCGGCCACAAGGTGGGTGTGGTCGGCATTGGCGGCCTGGGTCACATGGGCATAAAGCTCGCGCACGCAATGGGCGCCCACGTGGTGGCATTCACCACCTCCGAGTCGAAGCGCAAGGCCGCCAAGGCACTAGGCGCGCATGAGGTCGTCGTCTCCCGCAAGGCCGACGAGATGGCAGCGCACGCCAAGAGCCTCGACTTCATCCTCAATACGGTGGCAGCACCGCACGACCTCGATGCCTTGTTCGCGCTGCTCAAGCGCGATGGCACCATGACGCTGGTTGGCGCACCGGCGACGCCGCATCCGTCCCCGGAGGTGTTCAGCCTAATCATGAAGCGCCGCAGCCTGGCTGGCTCGATGATCGGCGGCATTCCCGAGACGCAGGAGATGCTCGACTTCTGTGCCGAGCATGGGATCGTTGCCGACATCGAGTTGATCCGAGCCGACGAGATCAACGAAGCCTACAAACGGATGCTCAAGGGCGACGTGAAGTATCGCTTCGTGATCGACACCGCATCCCTGGCAGCCTGACCTCGGCCGCCTGACAGCCAAAACCATGGAACCGTCATCGGCCCGGGAGCATTTGGTTCTCCCGAGCCGGTACCCGTACTAACCGATCGAAGTCTGCGGGTCATGCTCCCTGCCCCATCAGTAGAGCCCGAACAGCCTGGCACCATGATGGGCCTGCCCAAATCCCTTTCCGGCAGCTACGGGTTAGCCCAGATAGGAAAGCCGGTAGTAGTGGAGCCTCGTCCCGCACAATCCGGAGCATGTCTATGGCGATGAGACCACCGACGATCAGCCGCCGCGCGATGCTCGGCGCCACGCTCGCATCTGGCATACGGTCAGAATGGCAGGGATCCGGCGAGCCAGAAGCCGACCGACGTGAGGATCAGGCTGACCTTCGATGGTCAAACCATGACGGCCACGCTCTACGACAACCCGTCGGCCCGCGATTTGGCCACGCTACTCTCCCCTGGACCTCACGATCGAGGACTACGGCAGCAACGAGAAGATCGCCTACCTGCCGCGCAAGCTCACGGAGGATGGCAGCGGCCCCTTCGGCAACGAGCGACCGGGTGATCTCTGCTATTTCAAGCCCTGGGGCAACTTGGCCATGTTCTACGCCGATTACCGCTGGGACGGCCTGATCCGACTCGGCCGCTTCGACGGCCGCTTCGAGCCGCTACGCGTGCGCGGCAAGTTCCCGTTGCACATCGAGCACATCCGATAGTAACCGAAACCCCTGCGTTTTCGAAACGTCCGGTTCGATGAGGATTCCAGCTTCGGGGCTGAAGCCTCCCCATTGCCGTTTCCGCTCGTACCGTGCAAGGCCCTTGTCGGAATGCTATCAGGTTCAGACCCAGAGCTTCTGGGATCGGCAGAGCACGCATATGTCTGACTTGGCAACCCGGATTGTCGGCTTTGTGTCCAATACCTCGAAGGGGCTTCGATCGCTTTGGTCTCTCCGTAACGCACAGGTTCGTCTTCAGGCGAGCACTCGACAGGCCGAGCTCGAAGGCCTCCAGTTCGCGTTCTACGCCCGGCTGACCGCGATCATCGTTGTTTCCATCTGGCTGATCTGGCTCGTACCGTGGCCACGCGATCTCTATTACGGTGCCTACGCCTTCGGGTTCTTCCTCCTGGGCTACATCCCGTACCGCCTGAGACACCATCGTCACGGCGAGGCGATCAAGCTCGGCTTCATCGTCCTCGACGTGGCCTTGGTGACGGCCGCGATCCTGGTCCCGCCACCGGCGAGTCTCGGCAACGACTGGCCGATTCAGACCCGCCTGCGTGGCCAGGAATTCCTCTACGTTCTCCTTCTCCTCGGAGAAGCTGCGCTCACCTACTCCCCGAGGAGGGTGCTATGGACGGGTGTGTCGATCCTCGTCATCTGGTCGATCGGCGTCTTCACGATCTACGCCCAGCCGGACACGCTACGGTTCAACGATGCGGCTACGGAGGGAGTTCTCACATCGGCCGCGGCCCTGGATATCTCCTCCAAGCCTGCCTTTGTCGGCCTGACGGCCTGGTACACCCAGCTTGTTGCGACCTCCCTGTTCACCCTGCTCATCACACTCGCTGTCTGGCGCAGCCGGCGGACCTTGTTGAATCAGGTCGAGGCCGAGGTCGTGCGCGCGGACCTCGCGCGCTATGTCTCTCCGGACGTGGCCGAGGCCCTCTCCAGTCGCGGCGGGACTGCGTTTGGAGAGCCGGCGACACGAACGGTAGCCGTCCTGTTCGCAGATATTGTCGGCTTCACCAAGCTTACCGAGACCCTCTCGCCCGAGCGCACG
>NZ_JBFUMH010000150.1:0-12693 GCF_054049475.1 Microvirga sp. P5_D2
ATCTTTGCTTGTGAGAGCAGGATGAGGACTCCTGTTCTCACGCAGAAGTGTTTTGGACTAACCCGAATTTCCCGGGCCTTAAGCGCCGGTCAGGCATGCTCCAGCGCGGTGGTGATATCCGCGAGCAGGTCTTCCCTGTGCTCCAGACCGACCGACAGGCGCACGAGACTGTCCGAGATCGCCATTTCCGCACGCAGTTCGGGAGTGAAGCGCTGATGCGTCGTCGTCGAGGGATGCGTGACGAGGCTCTTTGCATCGCCGAGATTGTTGGAGATACGGATCAGCCTGAGGGCGTTCATGAAGCGGAACGCCGCTTCCTTTCCGCCGCGAACTTCCAGCGCGATCATGGTGGAGGCGCCGGTCATCTGCTTCCTGATCAACTCCGCCTGCGGATGGTCGGCGCGGCCGGGATAGATCAGGTTTCGAAGTTTGGGATGATCGTGAAGCGCATCGGCCAAGAAGCCCGCATTGGCGGTCTGGCGTTCCACGCGCAAGGCAAGGGTCTCCAACCCTTTCAGAAGCACCCAGGCATTGAACGGCGATATCGAGGGGCCGGTCATGCGAAGGAATTGTTGCACCTTGGTCTCGATGAACTCCGTCGAGGCCAGGATGACGCCGCCGAGACATCGGCCCTGTCCGTCGATGTGCTTGGTGGCCGAGTACACTACGCAATCAGCGCCCAGAGCGAGAGGCTTCTGGAAGAGGGGCGTGGCGAAAACGTTGTCGACGGTCAGCGTCGCGCCGGCCTCATGGGCAATGGCGGCCACACCGGCGATGTCGATGATCTGAAGGCTCGGGTTGGACGGCGTCTCCAGAAGGAAGGCCTTCGTTTCCGGCCGCACGGCCTCGCGCCAGGCGTTCAGGTCCGTGCCGTCCACGAGGGTGCAGCCGACGCCGAACCGGGGCAGCAGATCCTCCACCACCCAGCGGCAGGAGCCGAACAATCCACGCGCCGCCACCACATGGTCGCCAGCCTGGACCTGAGAGACCATGGCGGCCGTCACCGCCGCCATGCCGCTCGCGGTCGCCCGCGCAGTCTCCGCGCCCTCGAGGGCTGCGATGCGCTGCTCGAACATATCGACGGTCGGGTTGGAATAGCGGCTGTAGCTGTAGCCGGCCTCCTCATTGAGGAACCGCCGCTCCGCACTTTCCGCGCTCTCGTAGACGAAGCCTTGCGTCAGGAAGAGCGCTTCCGAAGTTTCGCCGAAGGGCGTGCGGATCTGCCCCTCATGGACAAGCAGGGTTTCCAGGCGATAATTCGGGTCGTGTGGCGATGTCATGGGGTTACTTTAAGGTCGTTCTTTAAAAAGAACAATCGTTTTGTCTGGAGAAGGCAGCTCAGTTCTCGCGCGACTCCTGGAGCAGCCGTTGCACACACGCCGACAAGGATTCCTGCCATGGTGGCAGGACAATTCCGTAGGCATCCGTCAGCTTCGTGCAGTCGAGGCGCGAATTGGCGGGGCGCTTGGCGGGAGTGGGATAATCGGCGGTCTCAATCGGCCGAACCTTTGCGGCAGGGCCTCCGAGCCGTGCGGAGGATGCGAAGATCTCGGCCGCAAACTCGGCCCAGCTGGCGTATCCGGAGCCCGCCATGTGGAAGATGCCGCGCAGGCTCCGATTCTGAGGGTTCTCGATAAGCTTTCGCCCGACGCCCAGGATGCCGTCCGCGATATCGAGGGCGCTCGTGGGCGAGCCGACCTGATCGGCCACGACGCCGAGTTCCTCGCGCTCTGACCCTAAGCGCAGCATGGTCTTCACGAAATTCTTGCCGAAGGGGCTGTAGACCCAGGCAGTGCGCAGGATCACGTGGTCCTGTGCCTCGGTGGCCACTGCCTGCTCGCCCATGAGTTTCGACGCGCCATAGACACCGAGCGCGTTGACGGGGTCGCTCTCGCGATAGGGGCGGTCGAGGGTTCCATCGAACACGTAATCGGTCGAGATATGGATGACCGGAAGCCCCATGGCGGCGGCAGCGCCCGCAACGACGCCCGGCCCGATGCCGTTGATGGCCTGTGCCAGCTCCGGCTCCTTCTCGGCCTGATCGACGGCCGTGTAGGCCGCCGCATTCACGATCATGTCACCGCCGGTCTCCCGCAGGATATCCTCGATGCCGGATGGATCCGCGAGGTCAAGCCTGGGGCGGCCCAGCCGAACGGCTGTAACACCGTGAGCGGATGCGCGCTCCGCCAGCGCGCGGGCAACCTGACCTTCCTGGCCGATGACGATGATACGCATGGGACCCTCTCTTTCAGCCGCGCGGATATCGGGAAAGGCCGAGCGGAGCAACCGAGCCGCCGAACGGTTATGACGAAGCGGGATTTGCTGCGCTGGAATATCACACTCCTGTCACTCTTTGTCTGTACTGCTCGATTCGTGGCCCGGAGAAAGACGAGGATGGAGGTGGGTATGTACGCTTACAACTTATTCCTAAGCACTAACCAGGACGGTCTCGTCTGCGCGGTGCCGGAGGAGCGTTCAGTTCCCTCCTTCGTGGTCGAGCCCCTCTGGAAATTCAGTGGTCGGGTGGACAGCTGCGAGACCCCTCTCGGCTTCGACAGGCAGGCCGCCATGACGGGCGTGCGCTTCAATGGCTTCTATCTGTTCGCCAGCTTTCCCAAGGAATCGCATCCGTAAGGTTTCTTGAGCATTCCGACAGTCCGGCGCAGGCGCGCCGGACGCGCAGTCCCGGCTCCGGGAGATATTTCGAACATTTAAGCACTTGATCTTGATGGCAGCCTGCCATCAATCTGGCTGACCCTGCGCTTGCCGCTTCGCCATTCCTGTTTGAGCCGTGAATTCCTCCTTTATCCTTATCTGGTCGGTCACGGCCGCGACGACCCTGCTCCAAGTCGGTAACGGACTTCTGCAGGCGTTGATGCCGCTGCGCATGCAGGCGGAGGGGCTTTCCATCACGGCGATCGGCCTGGTCGCGGCGGCTTACGGACTGGGTTTCTCCACGGGCTGCTTCATCGCGCCAGCCTTCATTCGCCACGTGGGCTATATCCGCGCCTTCGCGAGCCTCGCGGCTGTGGTGTCCGTCGTCGTGCTCGCGATGACGCAGGCGCATTCAACAGCCGCCTGGATGATCCTGCGCGGGCTCACCGGCGTGGCGTTCGCCTGCATCTTCACCCTGACCGACGGCTGGATCAGCGCCCGGGCGACGTCGAGCCATCGCGGACGCATTCTCTCGATCTACATGGTCTGCACGAGGGTGGCGCTGATGCTGTCGCCGCTGGGTATCGGCCTTGGCGACATCCGGACGGATGGATTGTTCATGGCGGTCAGCGCGGGATTGACGCTGTCGCTGCTCCCGATTGCCGCGACGACGACCAAGGAACCGCCTCCTCCGCAGAGCGTCAGGATCGATGTCAAGAATCTGTTCGCGGCCGCGCCCTCGGCCGTGGTGGGGTCCTTCGTCGTCGGGCTGATCAACGGCCCCGTCATCGCCATCACGCCCGTCTTCGGCGTGAGCATCGGCTTGAGCCAGGAAATCGCGGCGGCGCTTCTCGTGGCGCTTCAGGGCGGCAGCCTCGTGATGCAATGGCCGCTCGGCTGGCTCTCCGACCGGGCCGACAGGCGCATCGTCATCGCTGGGCTTGCCGCCGGCACGAGCCTCGTATCCCTGGGGATTCTTCTAGCCAGCCAGATGAATGCGCAGATTGCAATCATCTGGCTTTTCGCCGCCTGGGGCGGGCTGGCCTTGTGCATCTATTCGATCTGCGTGGCCCATGCCTGCGATATCGTCGATCCGGGCCGCATCCTCTCGACCATCGGAACGCTGCTGTTCTCCTGGGCCATCGGCGTGAGCATCGGGCCGCTGCTCGGTGCCGTCGCCATGGAACTGCTCGGGCCGAAAGGGCTGTTCATCTATTCGGCAGTGGCGTCGTTGGGGCTTGCGGCCTTCATCATTGTGCGCATCCGTCAGGTGCAGCGGCAGCCTGCGAAAGGCGGCTTCGTCGAAGTGGCGCCAACGAGCCCTGTTTCCGGCGTCGTGACCTCCCGCGCGGAGGCCGATGCAGATCGGCAGGAAGGTTCAGCCGATCCGAAGACGGATCAGAACGTGGCGTCCGCTGTGGTCCGCGAGGAGACATCCTCGTAGCGGTTCAGACGCTTGTCGATCATGTTGTCGATCTTGCTGTAGACCTCGGACACGCTGAGCTGCCGGGTCTTCTTGCCGTCCTTGGCGAAGAAGAGAGACTTGTTGGAGCGTGCCGCGGCAGGGAACGCGCTTTTCGCGCTCTTCTTGGGCGTATCGTCCACGAGCGCGATGAAACGGCTTGCGCTGTCCACCCCGAAGAAGTGGGAGAGATAGAACTCCGAGCGGCTGAGCTTGCGCCCGAGGCGGTTCTCGATCTTGTTCTTGTCCCGCTGCATCATCTCCGCCGCCATGAGCGCCGAGATGTAGGGATTGCGGCGCAGGCCGAGGATATGCTCGCGCTTGACGTCGTCCGCGACCGACAGCTTGCCGGTCGGCCCCTCGATGGCCTCCGCTTCCATGATCAGGCCGTGCTTGGGCCCGAAGGAGCGGACGGCCTCCAGCCATGTGCTCGAGATGAACTGGAACAGACCGACCGCCGAAGAGGTCGAGGCCTTGTTGCCGGGCAGGAAGCTCGATTCCTTGTCGGCCAGCGCCATCATGTAGACCGGATCGGCCTCCGTGACCTGCGACGCGCGCAGGATCGTATCGACGATCCAGACCGGCACGCGCATGTCCTCGAATTCCATGTGCTCGACGAGCGTCACGTTGATCTCGTCATCCGCCTCGCCCTCCGATGCGGGAGGGTTGGTGAGGGGGAGGGAGACGACGAACTGCTCCAAAAGCTTGGCGTAGGTGAGAAACTCGGCGGGCTCGACGGGAGTGATGGCTTCGAGGGGATCGTTGGTAACGATCTGGGTCTCGACAGGAGCCTTCGGGTCGAACGTGCTCGCCGGGTGCGGCTGAAGCGGCACTGCCTTTGCGGAACCCAAGCTGAGCCCGAGAGCCAGGGCGCCAAGGCCGGCCATGGTAACAATACCGAGTTTCTTGTCACGCTTTCGGACCCGTGCGCCATCCGGCCGTGCCGTACGCGCTTGAAAGCCGAGAGTGTCAGTGTCCGCACAACACAAAACTGATGACTGGCATGCGCCCTTCGGCGCTGTCAGAGCAACCTGCATTCGGTGTAGCCCCCTGAAACGACCGCTTTCCTGCCGAGGCTGGTTCGCGGCCCTTCTTCATTGACGAGGGGGAGTATGTGCTAATTCGATATGTCCAGAATAGGTCAGCTTGGCCTTTCAATAAGCATTGGTTCCCTGGTGCGACGATGCGCCGCCCACTTACGTAAAGAGGAGTTTGGATGAGTTTCCTTTAATTTCCCGGAAAATCGCGACAATGCTACGCAACATCTGAAGGACATCTTGCCGCAAGGGAAATTGAACTTATTGATAAGGATTGAGCCAGAGGGATTATCGTTCCGTTACGTAATATGTTCGAATGAAGGCAGCCTGCTCCAAATGAAAGACCCAGACACCCTGAGGTATCTGGCTCATGCGATCCGGCCCGGTTCTTAGCCTGCGCTCACCAAGTGGCGCGCAGCCCGGCATAGAAGGAGCGCCCCGCTGTTCCATAATCGTAGACCTCCTGGTAACGGGCGTCGGTCAGATTCTCCGCGCGGGCGTAGAGGCTGAAGGTGTCGTTGATCTTGTAATCGGCATAGACGTCGAACCGCGCGTAGGGCGCGAGTTCATACAGCTCGCCCGGCGACGAGAAGCGGCTTCCCACGAAAACGACGGACGGCTCGATAGACAGACCCTGGATCGGGGTTACGGCAAAGCCGATGCGTCCCTGATCGCGCGGTCGGCGGGCAAGGCGCAAGTCCGTCTCCTCGTCAAAAGCTTCGAGATGCGTGTAGTTCGCCTTGATGTTCAGCCATGACGGAATGACCTGCACATCGGCGGACAGTTCCACGCCGCTGGTGCGAGCCTGGTTCACGTTGATGAAGCAGCCAAAGGTCTGCTCGGGCCGGCATGTATCGGCCAAGCCGTAACCGATGAGATTGCGGAAGCGGTTGGCGAAGAACGTGGCCGAGAGCAGCACGCGATCATCCGCCATCCGCTGATCCACGCCCACATCGAAGCCGATGGAACGCTCGGATTCGAGATCGGCGGTGCCGGAGAAGGGATCGAACTTCTGATACAGCGTCGGAGCCTTCGCGCCCGTGCCGAGGCTGCCCCGCAGCTTCGTGCCGGTCTCGACGAATTCGTAGGCCGCAGTTCCGCGCCATGTGCCGAACGTATCGCCATCTTCGACGGCGTCGAGCCGACCGCCGAGCGAGAGATGCAGGTTCTCGAAGGGGCTGAACTGGTGGAGCGCATAGAGCGAGCGCGTGGTCTGCGTGGCATCCACCGTCTCGATTTCCGGCGTCTCGACGGGCAGCACACTGCGCGTCGTGGAAACGAGCTGCTCCTGCTCTGCCTTCGCGCCGAAGGTGAGAAGGCCGAAGGTGCCGAGCTTCAGATCGCCCTGATATTCGGCGGAGAGCCGGTTGCCCTGATAGCCGTAATCATCCCAGTAAAGGCTCGGCAGAGCGTAGGAACCCACGAGGCGGTAGTCGCGATCCGTGCGGCTGCCTGAGACGAGGAACGTGTTCTTCAGAATTCCGTCGAAGGCATTGGCGGTCAGGCGCGTATGGCCTTCGTAGAGACGCTGCTGCGTCCGCGAGGGAGCATCAGGCAGGAATTCGAAGGAGGACGAGCTGTTGTCGATCTGGGCTTTGTTGCTGCTCGCATAGCCGCCGATTTCGAGTTCCACGTCGGGCGAGATCGCAACCGAAACACGCCCCGCCGCACCGAGACGCTGYGCGCTGTCCGCCTCGAGCGGGGACGAGACTGCATCCTCGATGCGGCCGATGCGATAGCCATAGCGCGAGAAGCCGGCCGTATCGAAGCCAGTAGCCGAGAAGGCGTAGGACGTGGCGTCGTTGTTGCCGGAGATGGCGGCGCGCCCGGCCTTGGTAGCGTAGCTTCCGCCCTCAACGCCGACGCCGATGCGCGGTGCGCCCTTGCCCTTGCGGGTGATGATGTTGATGACGCCGCCTATAGCGTCCGACCCATAAAGAGCCGATTGCGGACCGCGCAGAACCTCAATGCGCTCAATATCGACGGCAGCAAGGTTCGAGAAGTCAAACTCGCCGGCATCGGACGACGGATCGTTCACGCGGATGCCGTCGATGAGAACGAGTGTCTGGCCTGACTCAGCGCCGCGGATACGCACGGTGGTCGTGCCGCCCGGTCCGCCGGTTTCCACGACGGTGACGCCTGGAACCCGGCGCAGCACCTCGGCGGGCGTCTTGATGGATTCCTTTTCGATCTCCTCGCTCGTGATCACCGAGATCGCGCTGCCGGCCTGCGTGATCGCAAGGGGAGAGCGCGTGGCCGTGACCACGAAGTCGGGAACGGGCGCGGCCTGATTGACGGATTCCGCATGCGCGGCGCCAAGCGAGAGAGCGCAAAACGAGACGGATGCCGCAAGCATGCGGCGTGAAGGCATAGCCATGGAGACCTCCTGCTCGCCCCACCGGCGAACAATGTGGATTGCGTGTTCGACGCCGGCCGGTCTCCTGGCTTGCGGGTCATCGCGAACGATCCGCCTTCCCAAATTCTCTTGAGCTTTCCTGCCCAAAGATTCAGTGGCATGAAGGATCGCCGCTCGCCGCTTACAGTTGCGGGGGCAGCCACGGAATAGGACAAAGTCCGCACCGTGTTCCCGTTTCACCTCGATGGTCGAGGCACCAACGTCGGAAACACTCTTACGGGCTTGTTCCTCATGCCGCAACTGCGCCTCGGCCGGTTTTTCAGATGGATGCTGATGTTTGGCGTCGCATCCCTGCTGTCTGCCGTTGCGGCACAGGCTCAAGGCAGGCCCCAGCGGATCGTGTCGCTCAATCTGTGCACCGACCAGATGCTGCTGGCTCTCGCTGATCGCGAGCAGATCGCCTCATTGAGCCCGCTCATTCGCGATGCCTCGATCTCCTTCATGGCGGAGAAGGCCGGAGGCCTGCCCGTCAATGACGGCAGCGCGGAGACGATTTTGTTCAGCGGGGCCGATCTCGTTCTCACAGGCACCTATACTCGCCAGAACCAAGCCGCGCTGTTGCRAGGCCAGGGACTCAACGTGCTGGCCCTTGGCCCCTGGACGAGCCTCGCAGAGGGGCGGGAGCAGATCCGTACGATCGCGAAAGCCATCGGCCACCCGGAACGGGGCGAAGCTCTCGTGCAAGAGATCGATGCCGCGCTTGAGCGCACGAAAGGGATCGCGAAGAGCAAAAGCAGCGTTCTAATCTACGACCGGGGAGGGTGGGTGTTGCCCGCGACCTCGCCCACGAACGAACTTCTGGTCCATATGGGCCTCGTGCCGCATCACGAGGCGCTCGGCCTTCCCCATGGCGGAATGGCGCGGCTGGAAACCATCGTCACGATGCCGCCCGATTTTCTTCTCGTCGATGAAGCCGCCGGGCGCATGGTCGATAACGGCACGGCGCTGTTCGTTCATCCGGCTCTCGTGCGGGCAGTCCCGCCGGAGCGCCGCATCGTCATTCCCAGCAAGTTCACCATCTGCGACGGTCCATCCACGCCCGCCGCCATCGAAGCGCTCGCTGCGGAAATCAGCGCCAAGGTGCGCTGAGAACCTATCCGAGTTGCAGGTTCAGGGGAGGGAACGGTTTGAGAAGAACCGGGCATCCCGCCGCCACGAAAACCACAGCCTCGCAGGCTTTTGCGATGAGTTGATTCAGGCGGCCCTGCTCATCGCGGAATGCGCGGCCGAGGGGTGTTGCAGGCACGATGCCATGGCCGACTTCATTGGAGACGAGGATCAACGGTCCCTTCGCATCCCGCACCGCATCGGCGAGCGCAYCCGCTTCACGCTTCACATCGCGTTCCGCAAGAAGGATGTTCGAGAGCCATAGCGTCAGGCAATCCACCAGCACCACCTGTCCCGGCGTCGCATGTACTCGTATGGCCTGCGCAAGCTCCAGGGGTGCTTCCTCCGTTCGCCATGTTTCATCGCGCTCTTCCTGATGAAGCGCGATGCGTGCACGCATCTCGTCATCGAAAGCCTGCGCCGTCGCGATGAGGATGCGCGATGCGGCGGCGTCTTGCGCCCATTGCAGCGCCAGACGGCTTTTGCCCGAACGGGCGCCGCCCAGAACGAGGGCAGTACGGTAAAGCGTCATGAGCAATCGATCCCCGGCGTCTGATGTCGACTGCCGTTAGCCGGTCAGGCGGTCTAAGGGCAAGGTCATGTGGACGCGCAGGCCCTCCATCAACCATTCCCGATCCAGCGTGCCGCCGAGCTGGCCGGCGATGCTTCTCTGCGAAAGCTGCGTGCCGAAGCCTTCGAATTCGGGCTCGCCCTCGATGATCGGGCCGCCTGTCTCGATCCACAGAAAATCGACCTGCTCGCCTTGAACCGCCCAGCGCAGGGACAAATGTCCTTCCGGAAGCGACAGGCTGCCATACTTGCCGGCATTGGTCGCCAGTTCGTGCAGGACGAGGGCAAGGCTCGTGGTGGCATTGGACCCTACATGCACGCTGGGTCCCTCGATGGCGATGCGGCTCTGGCCTCCTTGGCGATACGGCTCGATCACGGCCTCGCACAGCCGCCCGAGATCGACCTCGGAGCCGATGCCGTGATGGGAGATTGCCGCCGGCTGCACCAGCTCATGCGCTCGCGACAGGGCGCTCAGGCGTCCACGAAGGGCGTTCGCCATTTCCTTCGGGTCTGTCGCCGTACGCGCGGTCATGGAAACCATGCCGTTGGCGATGGCGAACAGGTTCTTGACCCGATGGTTCAGTTCCCGCGTCAGGAGGAACTGCGCCTCTTCCGACGCCTTACGATCCGTGATGTCGCTGAGAACGCCGGATAATCGGATGGCGCGGCGCCCCTGACCCTCCTGGATGAAGAGCGTCTGCCCGACGGAGCGGAACCAGCGCACCTGCCCGTCGACCAGATGGACGCGGTATTCGCACTCGTAATGCCCGCTGCCACCGGGACTGCAGGCATGCTCGATGCATTTTTGAACGCTGTCGCGGTCGTCCTGATGGATGGCGCTGTAGGCGTCTTCGAGGCTCGTGCTGAACATGCCATCCTGCGGAATGTGATGCAGGGCGCAGCACYCCTCGTCCCAGGTCACCAGCCTCGTTTCCAGATCGATCTGCCACGTCCCGAGATTGGCGGCCTCCAAGGCGAGCCGATATTGGGACTCGAGGCTGCGCACGGCCTCTTCCGCCTTCTTCTGAGCGTTGATGTTGGTGCTCGTGCCGAACCAGCGCTCGATCTCGCCGGATGGGGCGTGTGTGGGCATGGCACGGCTGAGCACCCACTCATAGTGCCCGGCGGCATTCCTGACCCTGAATTCGTCTTCGTAGGGCCCGCCGGAGGTTGTCGCCTGCTGCCACCGCTCCAGAACGCGGCGCAGGTCCTGAGGATGAACCACGGCCTCCCAGCCTTTTCCGAGGAACAGCTCGGTCGAAACGCCTGTGAACTCCTGCCAGCGCCGGTTCACGTAATCGATGGTTCCATCAGGACGGGTCGACCAGACGAGCTGCGGCAGRGATTCTGCGAGAACTGCAAACCGGTTTTCCGTTTCGTTGAAAGTCACTCGAAATCCTTATGCCGCGCCTGATGCCCGTTCCTACACCAATTAGAGCACCATTCTTGAGGCCCTTTTCGATGCTGACAATCGAAATCGCTCTCAATTTAGGATTTTCGCCCCGGAAGAGTAGCCCCGGAGAGGGGAACGCATTAAGAAGCCGCTCGCGTCTGGCGATCTCCGCCATGAGCGCATAGATGCAGGACAGCCTTCGAACCAGAAGCGCCCCTTATCACGCTGAGGCCGATTGATTTTTGCATGAACGATATGAGCCCCCATCCGGTTGCTCCGCCCGACATGGCCTCCGCCGAAGCCCTCCATCCCAAGGAGCGCCGTTCACGGCGCTTCGCCTGGATCGGCATGGCGGCGAGCCTTCTCCTGTTCGGGGCGTCCCTCGTGGTGCTCTGGCACATCGTCTCGGACATCGACGTCTATGAGCTCAAATCGGCCTTCACGGCCGCAAGCCTGCGCCAGATCGGCCTCGCTGTCCTATTCACGATCATCAGCTACAGCCTGCTGACCTGTTATGATGCCATAGCGTTACGTCAGCTCAAGCTCCAGGTTCCTTACCGCACAACGGCTCTGGCCTCCTTCACCAGCTACGCGGTCAGCTTCACGCTGGGCTTTCCGCTGCTGACAGCTGGCACGGTGCGCTATTGGATCTATTCTCCCAAAGGCGTCAGCCCCGGGCGGGTGGCGAGCCTCACCGTCATCGCGGGGGTGACCTTCTGGCTGGGCATGGCCCTTGTGCTCGCCTGGAGCATGATCCGCCAGGCGGATGAACTGGCGAGCCTCGTCTATACCCATATCTGGATGAACCAGCTCGTGGGCCTCGGCGCGGCGATTTTTGTGGTGGGCTATCTCGTCTGGGTCTCCCTCAAGCGCCGGTCTGTCAAGATCCAGGGCTGGAAGCTGGAACTGCCGGGCTTCCGCCTGTCCATCGCTCAGATCCTGATCGGGGCGGGCGATGTCTGCGCCGGGGCCGCCGTTCTCTTCATCCTTCTGCCGGGAGGGCACAATCTCAGCTTCGAGACCTTCGTGGCGGTCTATATCTTCGCCGTCATGCTGGGCGTGGCGAGCCATGCGCCGGGAGGCCTGGGCGTCTTCGAGGCCACCATTCTGCTGGCCCTGTCCAGCTATCCCCGCGAGCCTGTGCTCGGCGCGCTGCTGCTCTATCGCCTCTGCTATTACCTCGTGCCCTTCGTGATCGCGCTCGCCTTCCTCGGCGGCTATGAGGTCCGCAACCGCATCCGCTCCTCCCGCAGCGCCTTCAAGCCGGACGAGGAACCTGCCTGATCAAGCGTGACAGGAGATGACACCTGGAGGGGGACGCTTTAGATAAGGCCGGGCAAACCCTCCGAGACCCTTGATGAGCGCTCCCGACGAGACCCCACCTGACGGTGCTCCAGGCCCGGACCCCATGCGCCGGGCGACGTTGCGCGGCGCCGTTCTGGCAATTCTGTTGGTGTTCGTGGTTGTGCTGTGGCGGGGCTACAGCGATGTCTGGTTCGTGCTGGCGGCAATCGCCGCCGTGGCGCTTAGCGCGGCCTTGGGCGGAACGCGGCGGCATCTCAATCCGGAACGTCAGGTCAAGGCAGCCGCGGCGGCGCGCAGCGGCATCGCCGAGACCTTGCTGGCCCATATTCCCGACCCCGTGATCCTCGTAGACAGGCGCTCCCTGGTCGTCGAAGCCAACCGGGCCGCCCATGGGCTTCTGCCCGGCCTCAAGACGAGCCATCCGCTCTCCTTCGCCCTCCGTAGCCCCGATGTGCTCGACGGGATCGACGAGGTGCTCGACACCGGAATTCCGCTGAAGATCGAATATTCCGAGCGCGTTCCCACCGAGCGCACCTTCGAAGTCCATATCGGCCCCCTGCAAGGAGATACGACGAGCATCGACGTTCAGTCCGGCGTCGTCCTGTTCTTCCGCGATCTGACCTCGGCGCGCCGCCTGGAGGTGATGCGGGCGGATTTCGTGGCCAATGCGAGCCATGAGCTGCGCACGCCCCTGGCCTCGCTTCTCGGCTTCATCGAGACCCTCCAGGGCCCGGCGCGCAACGATCCC
>NZ_JBFUMH010000151.1:0-12681 GCF_054049475.1 Microvirga sp. P5_D2
GGATAGGATCGGTCGCTCGTCATGCCCCTGTCCCGCAGCGGCTTAAACGTGCTGGCCGCCGTTGATGTGAAGCTCCGCGCCGTTCACGTAGGAGCTGGCATCGGTGCAGAGGAAATAGATCGCCTTGGCGACCTCGTCCGGCGTGCCGAGGCGGCGCATGGGAAGCTGCTCGACGATCTTCTCGGTGCCGGGGGAGAGAATCGAGGTGTCGATCTCACCGGGCGAGATCGCGTTCACGCGAACGCCGAGGGGACCGAAATCGGCGGCCATCTCGCGGGTCAGCGCGGCGAGCGCCGCTTTCGACGTGGAGTAAGCCGCGCCCGCGAAGGGATGAACCCTGCCGCCTGCGATGGAGGTGACGTTCACCACCGAACCCTTGGCACGGGTCAACTCGTCCTGCAGACCGCGGGCCAGCATGATCGAGGCGAAGAAGTTCACCTGGAATACCCGCAGCCAATCCTCATGGGAGGTGTGGAGGGCATCCAACCGCGAGCCGCCTTCGCCCTTGGGTGAGATACCCGCATTGTTCACGAGCGCATGAAGGCACCCGCCCTCGACTGCGAGCCGCTCCTTTACGTCGTCGATGGCGCGGAGCGTGTCCTGGGCATCGGCGAGATCCACCTGGAGGTGGTCCTCCGGGCCCATCTCCCACGGGCAGTTCTCGGGAAAGCCATGGCGCGAGCAGGTGATCACCCGCCATCCGGCAGCGGAGAAACGTTTGACGGTCGCATGCCCGATCCCGCGGCTGGCGCCGGTGAGCAGCATGACGCGGCGGGAAGTGTTGGTGGAGGACATGGGTCAAACTCTGTGAGAGGGAGCGGACGTTTAGCCTGAGACGGAGACCGGGTCCATGGGCACCTCCAGCTTACGGATACAAGCGCACCTTCCGCCAGCCGTCGCCCTCGCGGCTGAAGGCCACGCGGTCGTGGAGGCGGAAGGGCTTGTCCTGCCAGAACTCGATGGAAACGGGCGCGATGCGGAAGCCTGTCCAGTGGGGCGGGCGGGGCACTTCGCCGATGGCGTATTTCGCCGTGTGGAGCGCGACCGACTTCTCGAGGGCGAAGCGGCTTTCCAGCGGGCGCGATTGCTGGCTTGCCCAGGCGCCGATGCGGCTGTCGCGGGGGCGGCTCTGGAAATAGGCGTCCGCCTCGGCATCGCTGACGATGGTCACGGGGCCACGCGCGCGCACCTGGCGGCGCAGGCTCTTCCAGTGCAGGACGATGGCGGCCTTCCGTTGGCCCAGCAACTCCCGGCCCTTGTTGGATTCCGTGTTGGTATAGAAAACGAAGCCGTTCTCGTCGAAGCCCTTCAGCAGCACCATGCGGACATTCGGGAGCCCATCCTCGTCCACGGTGGCGAGCGCCATGGCGTTGGGATCGTTCGGCTCCGRGGCCTCCGCCTCCTTCAGCCAGGTGGCGAAAAGGGTGAAAGGCTCTTCCGCTTCCGTGAAGTCACCGGTTGTTAACTGGTTCAATGCTTTATCTCGCGATGTGGCTATTTCGTTCTGGGAGACCCGACGCGTGCCGTGGACCAATACGCGCCGTTATAGATCAGATGCATTCCTGAGCGAAGCCATGAAAATCCTGGCGGTCGGCATGATCGCCATGTCCGCAGGCGCGTGCAGCTTTTCCTTCGGCGTGGCCGGCTTGGACGAGGAGGAGCCCAAGACCACGGGCACCATCGTCTCCGCTGCCGCGGCCCCGCTGTCGCCCGACCTCAACGAGGAGGATTGGCGCCGCGCCAAGGCCGCGCTGACCGTCGCCCTCGATCCTCAAGGGCCCGGCACGCAGGTATCTTGGGACAATCCCGAGACCCATATGAAGGGCACCTTCACGCCGACAGGCGCGCCTTTCGTGAAGAACGACGAGATCTGCCGCGCCTTCACCGCCCAACTTTCTGGACCGAGCCAGGCCTCCCTCCAGGGCACCGCCTGCCGGCCCTCGGGCGACGAATGGGCGATCAAGGATGTGAAGCCTGCCAAGGCCGAGTCCAAGGAGCCCAGTGCCAAGCCGGCCAAGGTTTCTTCGAAAGCCTAGCTACCAGGCGTTGCAAAGGCGCAACACTTTGCCCATATGATCGTCAATTCCGTGGGGTGTATTCTGCCCCAATCAGACGGTTCATGGATTCCACAATGCGCAACCCGTACGACGTTTTAGGCGTGGCCCGCTCCGCGAGTGAAGCGGAGATCAAGAAGGCGTTTCGCAAGCTCGCCAAGACGCATCACCCCGACAGCAACCAGAACGACCCGAAGGCCAAGGACAAGTTCGCCGAGGTGAACTCGGCCTACGAAATCCTGGGCGATTCCGAGAAGCGCGGCCAGTTCGACCGGGGCGAGATCGATGCCGAGGGTAAGCCGCGTTTCCAGGGCTTCGAGGGATTCAGCAGCGGAAGGGGCGGCGCACGGCCTGAAGATTTCGCGGGCTTTGGTGGCGGCAACCCGTTCGGCGGCCGTCGCAGCGCGCGGGGCTTTGGCGGCGATGCGGGCGAGGACATCTTTTCTTCGCTCTTCGGCGAAGCGTTTCGCTCGGCCGGGGCCGAGGGCATGCGGCAGGGCCGAGCTCGCCCGCAGAAGGGCGAGGACGTCTCCGCGACCCTCACCGTGACGCTCGAGGAAATCGGCGAGGAGGCGAAGAAGCGCATCCGCCTGTCGACCGGGCGCGAGGTCGATGTGGTGATCCCGAAGGGCGTCTCTGACGGGCAGGTGATCCGCCTGCGCGGGCTGGGGCAGGGCGCTCCCGGGATCGAGCCCGGTGATGTGCTGCTCACCATCAAGATTGCGCCCCATGAGCGCTTCACCCTGGAAGGCTCGAACCTGCGCCTGCGGCTGCCCATCGAGATCGAGGAGGCGGTCCTCGGCGGTTCGGTGCGCATCCCGACGCTTAAGGGCACGGTCAGCATGAATATTCCGCCCAAGACCGATTCCGGCCGCACCTTCCGCCTGCGCGGCAAGGGCCTGCCGACCAAGACCGGCCATGGCGATCTTCTCGTGACCACGGAGATCAAGCTCCCCGAAACCATGGACGAGGAGCTGATGGAATATGCCCGCAAGCGCCGTTCCGCGCAGGCCGAGTAACAAAAATTTACATTATAACCCCAGGATTCGGGCGCTTGAGGCCAAGAGGGCTTCCCCCTCGTTGCCGGGTCGGCTAAAGAAGCCCCTCTTTCCAATCTGTCCAGCGACGATCTAGGTGAATCATGGCGGAGACAAAGGCCCCCGGCATCCTGGCCGGTAAGCGTGGCTTGGTGATGGGCGTGGCGAACAACCGTTCGATCGCCTGGGGCATTGCGCAGGCTGCCCGCCAGCACGGCGCGGAACTCGCCTTCACATATCAGGGCGACGCCCTGAAGAAGCGTGTCGAGCCCCTGGCGAAGGAACTCGACGCCCATGTGGTCGGCCATTGCGACGTGACCGACGGCGCCACCATCGACGCGGTGTTCGAGGAAGTGAAGCGCCTCTGGGGCTCCATCGACTTCGTCATCCACTGCATCGCCTTCTCMGACAAGGACGAGCTGACCGGCCGCTATGTCGAGACGACCGAGGGCAACTTCACCAAGTCTCTGCTCATCTCCTGCTATTCGTTCACGGCCATCGCGCAGCGCGCCGAAAAGCTGATGACCGACGGCGGCTCGATGCTGACGCTCACCTATTACGGCGCCGAGAAGTGGATGCCGCACTACAACGTCATGGGCGTGGCCAAGGCCGCTCTCGAAGCATCGGTGCGCTATCTCGCGGCCGATCTCGGCCCCAAGAACATCCGCGTCAACGCCATCTCGGCAGGTCCGATCAAGACGCTTGCCGCCTCCGGCATCGGCGACTTCCGCTACATTCTGAAGTGGAACGAGTACAACTCGCCCCTGCGCCGCACGGTCACCATCGAGGAAGTCGGCGAGACGGCGGCCTACCTCGTCTCCGACATGTCCCGCGGCATGACCGGCGAGATCCTGCACGTGGATGCGGGCTACCACGTTGTCGGCATGAAGAACCCGGAAGCGCCGGACCTCTCCCTCGACAAAGAGTAATTCTTTCCTAACCGAGTAGCCCGACCTGCCATGACCTTGTCTCGCCCGACGATCTATTTCATCCGCCACGGCGAGACGGATTGGAATCTGGAAGGCCGGCTGCAGGGGCAGAAGGATATCCCGCTCAACGACCTCGGCCGCGTGCAGGCCGAGGAGGCAGGGCGGCGTCTCAAGGACATCGCTCCGCATTATGWGGACCTCGCCTATCTGGCGAGCCCCATGACGCGCACCCGCGAGACCATGGAAATCCTGCGCGAGACCCTTGGTCTTCATCCTGAGAGCTACAAGCTCGACGAGCGCCTCGTCGAGCTGACCTTCGGCTCCTGGGAAGGCATGACCTGGAAGGAAGTCCGCAAGGCCGAGCCGCAGATGGCCTCGTTGCGCGAGCGCGACAAGTGGAACTACGCTCCCCCCGGCGGCGGCGAGAGCTACGCCATGCTCACCGACCGCCTGCGCCCCGTCATCGACGACCTGACCCGCGACACCGTCATCGTGGCCCATGGCGGCGTCGCCCGCGCCTTCCTCGCCGTCTGCTGCGGCGTCAATTCACGCCAGGCCGCCAGCATGGATATCTGGCAGGGCAGGGTGCTCGTGATCGAAGGCCGCAATCACCGCTGGGTGTGAGGCCAGTCCCTCAAGCAATCGGCATGCGGAAGGTGAAGCGCGTCTGCTCCGCGGTCGAGGTCACGGTGAGCGCGCCTTCATGGGCGCGGGCAATTTCCGACGCGATGTAGAGGCCAAGGCCCAAGCCCTGCCGGCCGGGCCTTGCCGCCACGCGGAAGAACGGCTGGAACAGGCGGTCCAGGGTGGCGGGCGGAATCGGGTCACCCTTGTTGGTGACGCATAATTCGAAAATGTGGTCTTCGGTCGTCGCGGTGACCTCGATGGGCTCCTTCATGGCGCCATGAATCAACGCATTACCGACGAGGTTCGACAGCAATTGCGCGATGCGGGCGCGGTCGCAATTCACGGGACGGGTCAATTCGAACGTGGGCTTGAACACGCGCTCGGGCCATGCGGAACGAAGCTCGTTGACGACCTGCTCCAGAACCGGCCCCAGCATCACCCCCGCCGTGGACTCCAGGGTGATCCCGCCACCGAGCCTGCCGCGCGCGAGATCGAGCACGTTGTCGATCAACTCGGCCATCCGGTTCACGCTGTTATGGATGAGTTCCAGGACCGAAGCGCCCTTTGGGCTGAGCGGCTCTTTCTGGAGCATGCGCGCGCCTGCTTCGATAGAGGCGAGGGGATTGCGCAGGTCGTGCCCGAGAACCGCGAGGAACTGTTCGCGCAATTCCGATGTCTTGCGCTCGTCGAGCAGGTCCGCCTCGCTGGTCGCCAGCCGTTCGTTGGCGGAGAGGTGGAAGGAGATGAGCTCCGCGAAGAGTCGGAACATGCCCACCGTCTCGGGCGTGTCGAGGCGGGCCGGGCGGGGATCGATGGCGCAGAGCGTTCCGAAGAAGGTGCCGTCCGCCAGGATGATCGGAATCGAGATGTAGCTTTGAAAGCCGTACATCGCCGGGGTGTGGTGGCTGCAAAAATCTTGGTTCTCTGCAACATGATCGATGATGACCGGCTGCCCGCTCTGCCGGATCTCATGACAGATCGTCGTCTCCAGCTTCAGTTCACCGCCGGGTCGCAGGCCGAAATCGATCTTGTCCCGGACCGCGCATGTGATCCACCGATCCTCGGTTACCCTGGCAATCGCCGCGAAACCCATTCCCGTCGTTCGGCAAATGACCTCGAGGATCGTGGGAACCGCGTGAATACGATCGATCGCGGCAAGGTCCGCCTCGAAGCTCTTGGCCAATACACAGCCTCCCCTTTGGGAAGCCAAGATAGGGCTCAATCCCCACGAAGACCACTCCACGAAGGCCACTTGGGAAACTCACATGGCGAGCGTTGCCCGTTCTAGGAATATGTGCATTATGGAAATATAGTTACAATGCAGAGACCTCATCATGTACCGCGCGCTTACCGTCCTGGCCGGACTTACCCTCTTCACCGCCGCTGCCTCCGCTCAGACAGCTGATCGGACCGTCAAGGCCAATTCCACCACAGCCATCGGCGGCTTCTTCGGATATGAGGTCGATACCTGCTATACGTCGGTCATCCCCGACGTGAAGGTGAAGCAAGCGCCCGCCAACGGTGACTTCAAGATCGTGCCGTACGAGCAGACGCTTGGTAAGGACACCAACTGCCCGGGAACGAAGGTGCGTGGGCTGGCTTACGTTTACACGCCTAAGAAAGGCTTCAAGGGCTCGGACGAGGTCGCCGTCAACGTGCCCTGGAGCGGGAACGACCTCAGCATCCCGACGCTGCGCACCTACACCTTCCGCATCACGGTTCAATAATCGCCGAGGAATGGCGGTTTGAATGGCATCCAAGCGCTCGGGGCGTGACACCCGGGCGCTTTGGTTTTAAGACGCCTTGAACCTCGAAGAAGCGCCATGTCCCACAATACGTTCGGTCACCTTTTCCGCGTCACCACTTTCGGCGAAAGCCATGGGCCCGCTCTCGGCTGCGTGATCGATGGCTGCCCGCCCATGATCCCCATCGAGGCGGCCGAGATCCAGGCGGAGCTTGATCGCCGCCGTCCCGGCCAGTCGCGCTTCACCACGCAGCGGCAGGAGCCGGATCAGGTCAAAATCCTTTCCGGCGTGTTCATGGACGAGCGCACCGGCCAGCAGGTGACGACGGGGACGCCGATTGCGCTGCTGATCGAGAATGTGGACCAGCGCTCGAAGGATTATTCCGAGATCAAGAATTCCTACCGTCCGGGCCATGCGGATTTTACCTATGACGTGAAATACGGCATCCGCGATTATCGCGGCGGCGGACGCTCCTCCGCCCGCGAGACGGCAGCAAGGGTCGCGGCCGGCGCTGTCGCCCGCAAGGTTCTGTCTGGAGTCACCATTCGTGGCGCGCTCGTGCAGATGGGGCCGCATGCCATCGACCGGAGCAACTGGGACTGGGAAGAGATCTCCCGTAATCCCTTCTTCTGCCCGGATGCGAAGGCGGCTGCGTTCTATGAGGAATATCTGGATGGCCTGCGCAAGGCGGGCTCCTCCATCGGCGCGGTACTGGAGATCGTGGCCGAAGGCGTGCCGGCAGGTCTCGGCGCTCCGATCTACGGCAAGCTCGATTCGGATCTCGCCTCCGCTCTCATGTCCATCAATGCAGTGAAGGGTGTCGAGATCGGCGACGGTTTCGCGGCGGCGGCGCTTCGCGGCGAGGAGAACGCTGACGAGATGCGCTCCGGCAACCAGGGCGCGCCGACCTTCCTGTCCAACCATGCGGGCGGCGTTCTCGGCGGTATCTCCACGGGCCAGCCGGTCGTGTGCCGCTTCGCGGTGAAGCCCACGTCGTCGATCCTCACCCCTCGCTCCAGCGTCACCCGCTCCGGCGCCGAGGCCGAGGTCATGACCAAGGGACGGCACGACCCCTGCGTCGGCATCCGCGCCGTGCCGGTGGGCGAAGCCATGGTGGCTTGCGTCCTCGCAGACCACGTCTTGCGCCATCGCGGACAGGTGGGAGCGGGGCCGTCCTGGCCGTTCCCGGCTTAAGTTCTCCACGTCAAGCCCGGCCATGACGCCAGTGTATAGCAGCCCTCCAAGCACCAAATTTTAGTTTTACTAAAATCCGCGCTTCGGCTAACCAAGCGGCATGAAACTGGCTGTATGGTTGTCCCGCAATGGCGTCTCGCGCGTGGAATTCGCGCGGCGGATCGGCGTGACTCCTGGCGCCATCACCCAGATGTGCAATTCCGAACAGGCTTGGATCTCCCGGGACACGGCTGAATTGATTGCCCGTGAAACCCGTGGCGCTGTCACGCCGAACGATTTCCTGCCCCAATCCGCCAAGGAGGCCTTGATGCCGAACTCCGTCAATGAAGCCATCGAGGCTTTTGCCCGCGGTGAAATCGTCATTGTCACGGATGACGACGACCGCGAGAACGAGGGCGACCTGATCGTCGCCGCCTCCCTCTGCACGCCGGAGAAGATGGCCTTCATCATCCGCAACACCTGCGGCATCGTCTGCGCCCCGCTGACCCTTGGCGAAGCGCGCCGCTTGCGTCTCGACCCGATGGTAGCCTCGAACGATGCGCCGCTGGGCACGGCCTTCACCGTCACTGTAGATGTGAAACACGGGCTCACCACCGGCATCTCCGCCGAGCAGCGTTCGAACACGGTGCGGGCGCTTGCCAACCACAACATGGGCGCTGTCGATTTCGTGCGGCCCGGCCACGTCTTCCCGTTGATCGCCAAGGATGGCGGCGTGCTCATGCGCTCCGGCCACACGGAGGCGGCGGTCGATCTGTGCAAGCTCGCGAACCTACCGCCGGTGGGCGTGATCTGCGAACTCGCGAATGACGACGGCACCGTCATGAAGGGTGCGCAGATCGATGCCTTCGCCGAGAAGCACGACCTCAAGCGCATCTCGGTGGCGGATCTCATCGCCTACCGTCAGTCGCGCGAAAAGCTGGTCGAGCGCATCGCCACCTTCCCGGTGGACACGCAATGGGGCTCGTTCACGGGCTATGCCTATTCGACGCCGTTCGACAGCGTGCAGCACATCGCGCTCGTACATGGCCGCATCGGCGACGGCACGAACATTCCCGTGCGATTGCACCGCGCCAACGCGCTCACCGATGTGTTCGAGGGCGGCAAGATGGTGAACGCCTCGCTCCAGCGTTTCGTGAAGGAGGGCAGGGGCGTGCTGGTCTATCTGCGCGATGGTACGGCCGGCGTTCCCACCATCAGCTTCTCCGATCCCGACGAGAACGCGTCGGAAGCCCAGCGGCAGAGCCAGTGGCGCGAAGTCGGCCTCGGCGCACAGATCCTCAAGGATCTCGGCGTCAGCTCGATCCGCAACCTGACGACCACGTCGAGCCGGTCATTCGTGGGCCTGAGCGGCTTCGGCATTGAGCTCGTCGGGCAGGAGCCCATCGAGGGGTAGTTGCTCCGTTCTCATGGCCGCAACAAGTGCGGCCATGAGGATGAGAGGCTAACTCACGTATTCATCTCACGCCCCATCAGGGCGTCGAGATGGAAGGCGACGGATTTCGATAATCCTTCGAGATCGTAGCCGCCCTCAAGCACCGAGACGATGCGCTGGCCGCAATGGCGGTCGGCGAGGTCCATGAGCTGCCGGGTGGCCCAGGCGAAATCCGTTTCCGTGAGATTGAGGCTGGCGAGCGGATCGCGCCAGTGGGCGTCGAAGCCGGCCGAGATGATGATGAGGTCGGGAGCGAAGGCATCGATGCGCGGCAGCACCGCTTGTTCCACGGCAGTGCGGAACATCTCGCTGCCGTCGCCCGCGCCGAGCGGCACATTGACGATGGTGTTGTGCTCGCCCCTCTCGGAGACCGATCCCGTGCCGGGATAGAGCGGCGCCTCATGGGTCGAGCAATAGAGAACGCTGGCATCGCGCCAGAAGATGTCCTGAGTGCCATTGCCGTGATGAACGTCCCAATCGAAAATGGCCACGCGCTCGGCACCATGGCGCTTCTGCGCATGGCGGGCCGCGATGGCCGCGTTGTTGAAGAAGCAGAAGCCCATGGCCCGCGTCATTTCGGCGTGGTGCCCGGGCGGGCGCATGGCGACGAAGGCGTTGTTCATGTGGCCCGCCATGACCTCGTCGACAGCCTTCACCGCACCGCCTGCGCCGCGCAGGGCGGCCTCGTAGGTGCCGGGGGACATGATCGTGTCCTCATCGATCCGCACCAAGCCTTCCCGGGGGCTGATATCGCGCAGCCGAGCCACATGCTCTTCGGGATGGGCAAGGGTGAGGCTTTCCATCTCGGCCATCGGTGCGAGGTCGCGGATCAGCGCGGTGAAACGCTCCTTTTCGAGCGCGCGCTCGATGGCAAGGATGCGGTCGGGACGCTCGGGGTGGCCAAGGGGCGTCTGATGATCGAGGCTGGCGGGATGGCTGATGTAGAGCGTGGACATAAAAGCCCTTGAATGGCGTGGACAAACAGTGTCGCAGCCTCTCATGCGGTTGTCCATGTTGTTGCAATGCAACACTCATTCCGCCGCAACCGTGCCATTGTTCTGATGATTCGCTGATTGACCTAAGGGAAGGCCCCTCTAGTGTTATGGCGTAACCTTCCACTCGATGCTGCTCTTAGGAGCAGCGCAGCAGAGCTCTATCCAATGCGCCTCTCTCGCCTTCTCGTTCTTGCCGCAACCCTGACGGCCTTGGCCGGCTGCACCTTCCAAGGCGTGCCGGAGCCCCAGGTTTCCGCGCGCGACACGGAATTTCTGGCGCAGGTGCCGAAGGCACAGGAAGAGCCCCGCTACGCCCGTTACATCGTCGATGACCCGACCGGCGAGGTGCCCGGCACGATCATCGTCGATACCAAGAATCGCTTCCTCTACTACGTGCAGGAAAACAAGAAGGCCATTCGCTACGGCGTTGCCGTCGGCGACGAGGCCTATGGCTGGACCGGCACTTCGAGCATCGCCCGCAAGGCGGAATGGCCGGATTGGAATCCGCCCGCCGAGATGAAGGCCCGCTGGCCCCACGTGCAGTTCACGAAGGGCGGCCCCAATAACCCGCTCGGTGCGCGTGCGCTCTATCTCTATGAGGGCAACAAGGACACGCTCTACCGCATCCACGGCACCAACGAGCCGGAGAAGATCGGACTGGCCGTGTCGTCCGGCTGCATCCGCATGCGCAACATCGACGTGATCGACCTCTACAACCGCGTCGCGCTGAACACCAAGGTTATCGTCCGCTAAAGCGGCGGCTGATTTTCGCCGCGGCATGAAAGAAAAAAGCGCCCCTCGGGGCGCTTTTGTCGTTTGAGGCTTCTTACCGGCTTAAACCGCTTCCTTGCGAAGGATCGCAGGGAGGGCGGTCTCCTTCGGCTTGCTCGGCTGCGCTTGAGCAGCGCGCATGGCTGCAGCGAGAGCGGGAAGGGCGACGGGCTTGAAAGCTGGAATGGTCTCGGACTCGGTCTCCCGGCCGGATCGTTGCTCTCGGTTCTGAGCTTGCAGGGTCATGGCAATTCCTCCTGTTCGGGTGCAGTCTCTCGTCCGCCCCGATATTTGGTTCCGCCGTGGCCCGATCAGGGCAGGGCCCGGCGTTTCGTCTGCTTTTCCAACAGATGCTGGATTCAAGCTTAATCCAGGATTAACGACGCAACAATCTATCATTTGGCAGCGGCAATCCGAATGTCGCATCTTCTGAAGCCGTTGCGGGCTGCGGGCGCAGAGCCAGCACGGAGACGAGAACMAGCGCGCCGATCATGCCGATATGCTCGCCCGCCGTATGGAACGCCCGAACCGCCTCCTCACCTTCGAACCGCCAGAAGGCGTGGACGATGGGGATGGTGAGAAAGGTGAAGACGCCGAGCGCTCCGGCCCCGAGCCATGTCAGACTGTTCGTGATGATGAGGGCCGAGCCCGTCAGCTGAACGAAGATCGTGAGGCTGTTGTAGAACCACGCGGGCTCCAGGCCGAAATGGCTCATCTCCGCCATGCCGCCCGAGAAGTTGAGCAGTTTCGCAAGCCCACTTCCCCAGAACGGGAAGGTGAGGATGGCGCGAGCCGCCGTCTCCGTCATCCGGCTCGACAGGAGGGCTTCGATCCAGCGTGGTATCATCGTGCGTTCCCTTGAAAGCTGACCTTAGGTAAGGAATGCGGCTTTTAAGGTTACGTTTCGTCAGGTGCTGTGTGTCTGCGCACGCTTCGCGAAGGCCTCGCCGTCCCTCAGGCCCATCTCATAGGCCTTCCTGATACCGGTGGGGTTGGTGATGTCGAACTGCCCGACAGGCACCGGCCCGGATGGCTGAATGTATGTGCGGCCTTTCACCTGCGGAAAGGCGCGGTAGAGACGGGAGAGAATGACCAATGTCCTGCCGCCGTTCGCCTCCACCGGCAGCAGCGGCTCGATGGGCACGTTGTCGACGAGGCCGCCGTCGAGCGCCACCATGCCGCCGACCTGGCCGATGGGCATGAAAGGCGGAACGCTGGCGCTTGCCATGAGCGCCGCCGAGAGTTCGGCGGGCGAAGACAGGTCCTGCAACCTCAGGAATTCAGGACTGAAGCCGATCAGCCTGCCGCCGCGTGGATGTACGGGAGAGCGCCATTTCTTCTCGATCTGATAGGTGGCAATGCCGAGCGGCACCGCGAGGGACAACGGCAGCCGGCGCGGTTTGCGCGCGAGGCCGATCAGGATTTCGGGGCCATGCTTGAGGCGCTCCAGCGCCGCGTCGTCGACAATGGCTTCGATGAGGCTGCGATACATGAAGGCGACCGGCCAGGGAGAGCCCTCGCTGCGCCACGCGCGCCATTCGAAATTGCGCCGCCCCTGACTGCAGCCTTCCACCACCATGCTGTTGACGCGCTGGCCGAGGCCAAGAAGGCTGTAGCAGGCCGACCATGCTCCCGCGCTCACGCCGACGATCAGGCTCGGCTTAAGGCCGAGCAGCGGAGCAGCCGCCTCCCAGAAGCCGCCTTGCCAGTAGCAGCGGTTTCCGCCTCCCGCGAAGGCGATGGCATCGAACATGAAGGGTTATCCCGGCATCCGGGCGAGCGTCGCGTCCTCTTCCGCGCGGGCCCGCTCGCGCCATGCGAGAACGATGCGTTCGAGATCGGCCAGATCCTCGGCAGGCAGAGACCCGAGGGTCCGCGCTACATAGGCCCGTTGGGC
>NZ_JBFUMH010000152.1:0-12577 GCF_054049475.1 Microvirga sp. P5_D2
GTCCTGGCGAGGAACGAGGCGCAGGAAGTCTTCAGTTGTGTGCTCAAGCCGTTGATGAGGTGAGATCCTGGCTCGGGCTAGTGATTTTTGAATCCGCGGCAAGAACGTCTCCAATCCAGGCCCGGAAATCTGAGATTCGTTTCGGTAAAGGATCGCGTTCTTTATATACCAAATAAAATCCAGTCTCTGTGTGATATTCATAATCTTTGAACGGCAATACTAGGCGTCCTTCTTGTATGTCATTTTCGAAGAACCCGCGGCGACCTAGGACAATTCCAACCCCATCGATCGCAGCACTGTAGGCCATGTCTGTGCTGGTGAATGTCATTCGATGATTCAGCGGCACCTTGGGCGCGCTCGTCGTTGCGTACCATCGGTACCAATCATCTGCACCACCGGGCGTCTGGAGCAGCACTGTCCCTTCCAAATCTTGCGGCCGCTTCAGGTGCGGATTGTCGCGGAGGAAGCTCGGGCTGCAAACGGGCACCAGCATTTGGCGTATCAAGAGATCGGCACGATAACCTGGCCATTCTCCACGGCCAAGAAGGACTGCGACATCAAAGCTGTTAGGCATCGGATCGTTCGGCAACGTGCTCGTGATCATCACCTCCTGATCGGGTGAGCGCTGGTGGAAACTAGGCAGGCGCGGGATCAGCCACAGACGGAGAAAGAAGCGGGAGCCGCAAATGTGCAGCGGCTGATTGGCAAGCGAACCAGAAACCTCTCTCGTTCCAATTTCCAAGCGCTTGAGCGCATCCTGCACGATAACGAGATAGTTCTGACCCTTACTGGTCAGGCGAACTTCGGTACCAATCCGCTCGAATAAAGTCGTCCCGAGGTATTTCTCAAGGTTCCTGACCTGCTTGCTCACCGCGCCCGGAGTGACATTCAACTCCACGGCAGCCTTGCTGAAGTTCTCGAGCTTTCCAGCGACCTCGAAAACGCGCACTGCATTGAGAGATGGCAACTTCATATCGTTTCCTGTGAATTTTTCTCAAAATTAGGGCACTATAACTCGTTTGACGACAGTCGGAAGCCGCTCCCTAATGATGGCTCTGCAGACCTGCGCATGGTCGGGTCGCAGATGAAAAAGAAAAAGCCTGGGAGGGGGCCTGTGAAGGTCACAGCACGACGCGAGCGCCTTAGGGAGATTCTGTCGGGAGACCAGTGCGTGTTCCCCGCATCGGTGCATGACCCGCTGTCTGGCCGCGTTGCACAGGATCTCGGTTTCGAGGTGGCTATGTTCGCAGGCTCCATCGCCTCTCTGGCTGTACTTGCAGCGCCGGACCTCGTTCTCCTCACATTGACGGAGTTTGCGGAACAGGCTCGTCGCATCACCCGTGCGATCGACTTGCCGGTCATCGTCGATGCTGATCACGGCTATGGAAACGCCCTCAACGTCATGCGTACTGTCGAGGAACTGGAAACGGCCGGTGTGGCGGCGCTGACCATTGAGGACACCGAACTCCCGATCGCTTTCGGTTCAAGTGAGACACGTCTTGTCACGGTCGATGAAGCTGCCGGCAAGATGCGGGCCGCCATCTCTGCCCGTAGTGACAGGGAACTCATTATCATTGGTCGTACGAGCGCTCCTGCAGTCACGGGAATCGATGATGCGATAGAACGATGCCTATCCTTCCAAGCTGCAGGCGTCGATGCGGTGTTCCTGTCCGGGATTAGAAGCCGATCTGACCTTGAGAAGCTCTGCGAAATGGTGCGCGTGCCAGTGCTGCTCGGCGCTCTCCCAGCCGAACTCCAGGATGTCCAGTATCTGGGCAACATCGGTGTTCGTATCGCCCTGCAGGGGCACCTGCCGATAAGGGCCGCCTTGTACGCCATCCACAAGACGATGAAGGCGCTGCGCGACGGCGTTTCTCCTGCGCAGATAGACGGGCTGCTTTCGCAAGCTGGAACAGATCACCTCGCACGAGCGGCCGATTATCGCCGCTGGACGGAGCAATACTTGAATGGATGACAGCATGAATATCAGCCAACAGAGGGCGCAAGCCCACATGCGCCGCGAACCGATGATGGGACCGATCGAGACTCTGGTGCCCGGGCGGCTTTATGCTCTGCAGAACGTCATCACGCTGGATGGCCGCATCAGCTCTTACCCTGCCGATGCGCGAGGCTTCACTGTGTCCAATTGCTATCTTATCAAGGAAGGTGAAGACGCTGTCCTCCTCGACAGCGGATACTCGGCTCACGAGAAGTCGCTCCTCGCGCAACTCGACAGCGTGCTTGAGCCCAATGCGACATTGTCGGTGTATCCTTTGCGTATCAACGAGTACATGTCCGTCTGCAATGTTGAAGCGATAGCCTCTCACTTCAACGTGGTCCAATGCTATTCCGGAAACCCCGACGCTGCCTTGTGGGTCGATTTTGGCGGCAGATCGGACGCGCTTTCACAGCAACTGAAGCCTTATTCCCTGAAGACGACTCTGGTTGCGCGCAAGCAGACGCTTTATGTCGGCCACGATCAGTCCCGAGCGATCGAGGCGTTCCAGGCGCCGATCCGGCTCATCGGGACACGCTGGATCTATGATGGCGCGACGCGGACATTGTTCACGTCGGATAGTTTCTCGCATGAATGGTCAAGCACACCGGACGGTCCGTGGACGACCTCTGCGGACGACAATACGACTACGCCGGATCACATCCGGAGCTTCCTTCTAAATACTCGCTATTGGTGGCTTGAGGGTGGCGATACCGATTCTCTGAGGCGGAAGATCGCCGAGGTCTTCGAGCGCTACGATATCGAGACTATCGCCCCGGGATATGGCCGCATTCTGCGCGGACGTAATCTGGTCGAGCGGCAGTTTGCCATGTTTGACGAGGTGCTTCGGCGCCTGGACCGCCGCGAAATTTCTCCAAGCTACGTTGATCGCGACGAATTGAGGTAAATCATATGTGCAAACCCAAGACTTTGCCGCGCGAGCTCGCCGAAGGCGTCTTTTGGCTAGGCGATTGTTTGGAGCAGCGCGCGAACGGCAAGATCTATCATACGTACAACGCCGCTTATCTGCTGGTGGGCAGCGAGGCGTCGATGCTGATCGAGACCGGACACCCCAAGGACTTCCCGATCCTTGAGCGACAGCTGCGCGAGTTGCTGGCCGACCGCCCTCCGCTCAAGTACCTGTTCGTCACGCATCAGGAGACCCCGCACTCTGGAGGGCTTGGACGGGTGCTCAACCGTTATCCAGAGGCAGTTCTGTGCGGCGACATTTGCGACTACCATCTCGCATTTCCTCAGTTTGCCCACCGGATGCTGGAGATGCGGCGCGGTGAATCGATCGACCTTGGAGGACGTTCCTTCGTCGCCGTCGAGCCTGTGGTGCGCGACCTGCGTACGACTTGGTGGGGCTTCGATACGAAGGAGCGCGTCCTGTTTCCAGGCGACGGCTTCGCTTACAGCCACTACCATGAGGACGGGCATTGCGGGCTCTTCGCAGAAGAAGCCACTTCCTTGAACCTACCGGAAGTATCCGCTGTTTTTGCGGATCGCGCGCTGTTCTGGACCAAGTTCACGGACATGAACCTGTACGTTGATCGGCTGCAGTGGCTGATCGACGATCTGGATGTGCGCTGCATCGCGCCGGCTCATGGTCTGCCGATTCTGAATCCGGAGCAAACCGTACCCAAGGTCAAGGAAGGTTTGCTTTACGGCAGTTCGGTGCCTGAATCCGGGACCGAGACGGGGCTTGCCCCACCCAAGTAATCGGAGAAACAGACGCGCCGGAAGAGCTGCGCTGTGTCGAAGGAACGACTCGAAAAACAAATGGGAGGATACAATGACTGAGCTTACATTTTCCAATGAGGCGCGCGGCAGCCTTGTCGCACGCCGTGCCTTGGTTGCCGGTGCGATTGTTGTCGGAATGGCAGCATCGCTCTCTGGCGCCATGGCGCAGGACTATCCCAGCAAGCCAATCAAGCTGGTTGTGCCGGGCACGGCAGGCGGCGGCATGGATGTCATCGCCCGCGTTGTCGGCGACAAGGTCGGTGCAATGCTGAAGCAGCCTGTTGTGGTCGAGAACAAGCCCGGTGCCGGCGGCAACCTCGCAGTAGATTATGTGGCCAAGTCGCCGGCGGACGGATATACGATCCTCATCGGACAGACCGCACATTTCGCGATCAATCCCTGGCTGTACGCCAAGCTGCCTTTCGACACCAACAAGGACCTTCTCCCCGTCATCCTTCTGGCGGATGCTCCGAATGTCATGGTGGTGGATGCAGAATCTCCGTATCGCACCCTCGCCGATGTCGTGAAAGCGGCGAAGGAATCGCCTAACGGCCTACCGCTCGCGACGCCCGGCAACGGTACCCCTTCGCACATGGTTGGCGAGTTGTTCCAGAAGACGGCTCAAATTAAGCTGACCCACGTTCCGTATAAGGGTGCCGCGGCCGCGCTGACGGATGTCATGGGTGGGCGAGTGCCTGTCATGCTCTCCTCGGTGCCAACTGCTTTGTCGCAGATTCGAGCAGGAAAACTGCGTCCCGTCGCCGTCTCGGCGGACAAGAGAAGCCCGGCCCTCCCCGATGTTCCGACCATCGGCGAGCAGGGATACCCGGGGTTCAATGCCGGCACTTGGTACGGTTTCTTCGTTCCGACCAGGACCCCGCCCGAGGTCGTGAAGGCGCTGAACGCAGCTGCGAATGACGCCATCAAGATACCGGAAGTGCGCGAGCAGATCCTGAAGGAGGGCGGCGACGTCAACGGAGGCACCCCAGAGGCATTCGCCGCGAAGGTGAAGGCCGATTACGAGATGTGGGGGCCTGTCGTTAAGAGCTCGGGCGCGACGGTCGACTGACGTATCCCCATTGTCCGGCGTCCAGCGCCTCATGGTAGTGCTGGACGCTTGTGACAAAGTCTCGACCTTGTCCTACTGCCTGAAAGGAACGCACATGCAGCGCAAGCTTCTCGCGCCCAAAGAGCTCTGGCTCGGCGTCATCTATTTTGCCTTTGGCGCGCTGGGTCTCTGGTTCTCGCTCGAGTATCCCATGGGCACTGCGGCTCGCATGGGGCCCGGCTATCTTCCAGCGCTGATTTCAGGGCTCCTTCTTCTTTTTGGGGCAATTTCCTTCACTCGCGCCGTTCGGCTCCACGGTGAGCCGATCAGCAAAATAACACTCCGTCCTCTGATCTGTATCCTGGGTGGAGTGCTGCTGTTTGCCTACCTCGTCGAACGGGCCGGGCTCGTTGTGGCCCTTCTGGCACTGATCCTGACCGGCGCGGCGGCCAGTCACGAGTTTCGCTTCCAATGGTCCGCAACCTTCGGGCTGATCGGGTTCATCGCCTTCTGCGCCCTTGTCTTCGTCAAAGGGCTCGGCGTTCCCATGCCGCTCATCGGTACCTGGTTCGTTAACTGAGGAAGCTCTCGTGGAACTGCTCAATAACCTCCTCCTCGGTGTCGAAACAGCCTTCAGCGCCCTCAATCTGCTTTATTGCTTTCTTGGCGTCGTGCTCGGCACCGCCATCGGCATCCTCCCCGGACTCGGCCCGGTTGCCACCATCGCGATGCTGCTGCCGCTGACGTTCGGCCTTCCGGCCGACACGGCGCTCATCATGCTGGCGGGGATCTATTATGGTGCGCAATATGGCGGCTCTACGACGGCTATCCTCGTCAACCTGCCGGGCGAATCGTCCTCGGTCATCACGACCCTCGACGGATATCAGATGGCGAGGCAAGGCCGCGCGGGCGCCGCGCTCTCCACAGCGGCGATCGGCTCCTTCGTGGCCGGCACGATCGCAACGCTCGTGATCGTCCTGTTCGCGCCGCCCCTGGCCGAAGTTGCACTCGAGTTCGGTCCGGCCGAATACTTTTCACTCATGGTCTTGGGACTGATCGCTTCAGTGGTGCTTGCCCAAGGCTCGCTCACCCACGCCTTGGGCATGATCCTGCTCGGGCTCCTGCTCGGTTTCGTCGGAACCGACGTGAATTCGGGTATGGCGCGGTACACCTGGGACGTTCCGCAGCTCAGCGACGGCCTCAACTTCGTCATCCTGGCGATGGGCATGTTCGGGCTCGGAGAGATCATTGGCAATCTCAGCAGTTCGACTGATCGGGAAGTGCATGTGAAGAAGATCACCGGGCTCATGCTGACCCGGGCGGATCTGCGACGCATCGTGAAGCCGATCCTGCGCGGCACGGCGCTGGGCTCCATCCTGGGTGTTCTGCCCGGCGGCGGTGCTATGCTTGCGGCTTTCGGTGCATATTCCCTGGAGAAGAAGCTGTCTCCCAATCAGAATGAGTTCGGCAGAGGCGCGATCGAAGGGGTTGCGGCACCGGAATCGGCGAACAATGCCGGCGCGCAAACATCCTTCATTCCGATGCTAACGCTCGGTATTCCGTCGAATGCAGTCATGGCGCTGATGATCGGCGCCATGATCATCCAAGGCATTCAGCCCGGACCATCAGTCATGACCGATCAGCCCGCCATGTTTTGGGGCCTAATCGTGTCCATGTGGGTCGGCAACCTGATGCTGCTCATCCTCAATCTTCCCTTGGTCGGATTGTGGATCAAACTGATTTCGATCCCATATCACTTCCTCTATCCGATCATTCTCGGGTTCTGCTGCATCGGCGTGTTCAGCCTGAATAACTCGCCCTTCGATGTTTACATCATGGTGATCTTCGGACTGCTCGGTTTCACCTTCCGCCGCCTCGGCGCGGAGCCTGCCCCGATGCTTCTCGCATTCATTCTCGGGCCGATGATGGAAGAGTATCTCCGCAGGGCGCTCCTTCTGTCCTACGGCGATCCGACGGTGCTCATCACCAGCCCGATTAGCGGCACATTGCTTTTGATCGCCGCCGGACTCGTCGTTCTCGTCCTGCTCCCGCCCATTGGCCGAAGCCGGGTGGAGGCATTCCAAGAAGATTAGTCCTCGACCGATTGGTAAGGAGTTCACCGTGAATCTCGAAACTGCCCAGACCCTTGTCGCTCAAACGTTATCAGCGGCGCGCCAGCGTGGCTTCAAACCGCTAGCGGTTGTCGCTCTGGATGCCCGAGGCGCTATCAGGGCTCTAGCCGCGGAAGATGGAACCAGCACCAAGCGTGCGGAAATCGCATTAGGCAAAGCACACGGCGCGATCGCAATGGGCTTGGGCACGCGCGAACTTGCGAAACGTCCTCCTCATTTTCTCGCGGCGGTGACACATGCGGTTGGCGGACTCTTGGTCCCCGTTCCGGGCGGAGTGCTGGTGCGGAACTCAAAGGGCGAACTGCTCGGGGCAATCGGAGTTTCCGGCGAAACGTCCGACAATGACGAAGCTGTCGCTGTCGCGGGAATAGAGGCCGTGGGATTGTCTGCGGATCCGGGAGCCTAACGCGTTTTCTTTTCTACTTTGGTGCGGAGGCCGAGTACCTCTCAGCGTTGAATTGCTCGTTCTCCCTACCAAAGCCAAGTCATGCGAGGGTGTTGTCACGTTAACTCGGGTTTGACTGCGACTGTGTAGACGGGTCCGCATGAGCAAGCCTGTCAGCTACAAGCGCCACCGCATTCCGCCTGAGATCATCGCCCATGCGGTGTGGTTGTATTTCCGGTTCCCTCTGAGCCTGCGGCTGGTCGAGGAGATGCTGCTCAAGCGCGGCATCGTCGTGTCCTATGAGACCGTCCGGCGGTGGGCGCTGAAGTTCGGACCGGCGTACGCTCGCCGCCTCAGGCGCAAGACGCCGAGCCGGCGCGACATCTGGCACTTGGATGAGGTGGTGGTTACCATTGCCGGCCAGAAGCACTGGCTGTGGCGAGCTGTCGATCAGGACGGTTACGTGCTCGATGAGGTTATCCAGACGCGCCGCAACACCAAGGCGGCCAAGCGTTTGCTGAAGCGTCTGTTGAAGAAGCAGGGATGTCCACCCCGGCGGATGATCACCGACAGGCTCGGCTCCTATGCTGCGGCCCGACGTCAGATCATGCCGGCCGTCGAGCATCGCTCACACAAAGGGTTGAATAACCGTGCGGAAAATTCGCATCTGCCGTTCCGGCGACGCGAGCGGGCGATGCAGGGCTTTCAATCACCCGGAGGCCTCCAGCGGTTCGCCAGCGTGTTCTCGGCCGTGCGCAACCTGTTCGTTCCACCCCGCTCCAGCTGCTCCGCCTCTGCCACCCGTCTGCACCGCTTCAAAGCCATGGCGGGGTGGAAGTCGGCAGCCGGCGTTGCCGCGTGAGCCCGGCAGTGACCGAGTTTGCCGCACTGCGCCCGATGCCAGTTAATGTGACAACACCGCTTTTTTACGAAGACGGTTTATTGAGGAACCGATCGAAGCGTACCGCCTGGGCTAGGACCAAGAGCACCACAAGCGTGATGATAATCAGCCCCGACGAGATTGCCGTCAGCATCGGATCCAGCGGTGACCATTCTAGGGCGGTATAGATTGCGACCGGCAGCGTCACCATCTTCGGCGTGCTGAGGAATAACGAGACCTCAAGGCTGCCGAACGACATCATGAAGGCAAAACCCCAGCCCGCAGCCAGGCTCCAGGCGATCAGCGGCAGGGTTATTCTTATAAGGCACTTCCAGGGAGTTGCGCCGAGGCTTCGCGCCGCCTTTTCGAAAGCCGGATTGATGCCACCTAAGCCCACCAGGATCATCGACACGGCGAATGGCGTTACCATGATCACATGCCCCGCGAGCAGACCAAACGGCGACCCCCCGATTCGCATGCGCGAATAGGCGACCAGGAAAGCAAGACCGATGAAGATGGAGGGTAGCATGACCGGCGTGAGCACCACGGATTCCAGGAGCCTGTTCGCCCATGTTTTATGCTGATGGATCGCTAAGGCCACCATCAACCCCAAGATCGTGGCGATCGTGGCAGCACCGGCTCCGATACCGATGCTCAGCCCAAGCGCCTCAAGATAGCGTGGCTGGTCGAGAATGGCCGCATACCATTTGAACGAGAGACCATGCGGCGGGAAGGAAACATAGCGGCTGCTCGTCAATGAGCCCGCTGTGATCGCCACGATTGGGGCGAGAAGGAACACTGCCATCACGAGCACATAGAGGCCGAGTGCCCAACGGGAAAACTGTTGGAGTGCCTTGTCGCCGGCCATCTTTCCGGGCGCGCTCATTGCTTATCCTCCGTTCCCATCGTAGCGAAGCGCCGTTGGCTACGTATCTCCTTCCAATGTTCATATGCGCTGACGAGGCCGAGTATGCCCGCAGTTCCCGCGAGCAGAATAACCGCCATGGCCGACGCGAACGGCCAATTCAATAGCGCCGAGCTCTGCTGAAAGATCAGGTAGGACAGCACTTTGACGCGCAGGCCGCCAATCAGCACCGGTGTCGCATAGGCACTCATGCTCAATGAAAACACGAGCAACCCACCGGTTCTGAGACCTGGCACCGTCTGCGGGAATACGATCTTCCTGAACGCCGTCCAAGGGCCTGCTCCCAGACTCCTGGCTGCCTTCACTACATTGGGATCGACTCCGCGTAACGAGGACGCCACCGACAGCACCATGAACACCAGCAACACATGAGTCAGCCCGATGACGATGCCTGTTTCGGAATACATCAGCTTCAGTGGCGCCGCTACGACCCCGAGACCAATGAGCGCTTGGTTCACGAGCCCTTGCGGTCCCAGCAGAATGAGCCAGCCATAGGAGATCGCCACGCTGCTGGTGACCAAAGGCAGTAGCAGCACAATGAGCAGAGTAGTCATGCGCCAACCTCGCGCATTGATGAGGTAATAGGCGATCGGATAGGCCAGCAGGCCACAAACTACGGTCGTGACAAGGCTAATCGCAACTGTTCGCCCAAGAATGCCAAGATAATAAGTATCTGTCAGAAATTGAATATAATAACTAAGCTGGAAATCGGGAATAACGCCGATACTCGGATCGAACCGCGACAGGCTAAGGCGGAATAACTGCAGTACCGGTCCTACATAGAGAATGAGAAACAGGATCAATGGCACGCCGGCGAGAGCCAGCCAGTTCACCATCGGGCGACTTAACACTTTCATTAGTCCGCCTCGCGCGGAAAGACAAAGGTATCCTGTGCGGCCCACTCGATCATTGCGAGTTGTCCCGCGGCCAGATCTGCCGACGGTGGTTCCTGTTGCCATGTCATGAGCATCTGTCCTGTCGCGGCGCGGACATGAAATTCCGTTCGGTGACCGAGGAACAATAATCGCTCAATCGTGATGGGAAGGCGGTTGGAAGAGGGCTCTATCTCACTTTCGCCAGGGACCAATCTTATCTTCTGCGGTCGTACCAGAACGTGCACCGGCGTATGGGTCGTAAGGCCGTCGCCGCGCGCACGGATCCGTCCAATGCCGTCCACGTCCACCAAGATATTACCGGCCACCGCTTCGGCGACACGGCCTTCGAGAATATTAGTCTCGCCGATGAACCTTGCTGCGAACAGGCTGTGCGGATGTTCGTAAATCTCCGTGGAATTGCCGATCTGCTCAATAAGTCCACCGCGCATCACCAGGATCTTCTCAGCGATTGCCATCGCCTCTTCCTGATCGTGTGTCACCATGACTGTCGCAATCGGGAAGTCCTGCAACAATCCGAGTAACTCGGCTCGCATCTCCTGACGCAGTCTCGCATCCAGATTACTGAACGGTTCATCGAGCAGGAGAAGGCTCGGTTTGATTACAGCAGCTCTGGCGAAAGCAATACGTTGCTGTTCTCCGCCCGACAGCATCCGGGGCAGCTTGTGTGCCGCATGCGCTAGGCGCACCCTTTCAAGTGCAGCTCCGACCTCGCGTTTGATCTCGCGGGAGGGCATTCTGCGCATGGTCAACCCGAAGGCGACATTGTCGTAGACAGTCAGATGTGGGAATAAGGCGTAGTTCTGGAACATGATGCCGATATTGCGCTTCTCCGGCGGATCGCCGATGATATTGCGCCCGGCGATCCGCACCGCTCCTCGTTCAGGTGCCACGAAGCCTGCTACAACCTGAAGCGTCGTTGTCTTTCCGCAACCTGATGGCCCAAGGAGGCAAACCCGCTCTCGTTCGCCGACCTCGAACGACATGTTCTTGATGACCTCAACATCGCCATAGCGAACGCCGAGACCTTCAACCTCCAGATAACTCAACTAAACCTCCGAATTTTCCCTCCCCCGGTGGGAGAGGGTAGGCTCATGCCGATCCATCGGGAAGTGACGGATCGAGGGTACGCTCAAGTGCGTCCCGTCAGCGCTCGATCTCGCGGTTCCATCGATCGGTCCACTCGGCGCGCTTTTGATTGATGGCCGCCCAATCGAGTTGCACCAACCGCTTTGCAGCCTCTGCGCCGTAGGTTACTTTCGCGGCTTGTTCTGGTTTGAGCTCGACTTGAGCGTTCACCGGACCGAAGCCGATCTTCTCGGCAACTACCTGCTGCGCCTTCTTACTCACCAGATAGTTGAGGAATGCATCAGCAAGTTCAGCATTCGGGGCTCCCTTGACCACATTGGCGGTAGCAAACAAAGCGGGCGCACCCTCCTCCGGGTAGACGAAGGTCATTGGAAAACCAGTCTTCGCGGCATAGCCGTTGGCTTCGCCATTAGTCCAGACTCCGATCCAAGCCTCGCCCTGCTGGAAGAATGAGCTCATATCACCAGTGGTCCCAAAACTCGGGACATTCTTGGCAACTTCCTTCATCTTGGCAAAGCCGGGTTCAATACTGTCAGTGCCGCCGCCGTTGGCGCGTGCCAGCATAATCAGCGTGTCCAGCCCATAAGTCGTCGTTATCGATTCGACGATCACATGCCCCTTGAGCGCGGGATTAGCGAGATCATTCCACGATTTGGGCGCTGGGATCCCGGCCTTCTTGAACGCTTCCGGATTATAGACTAGGCCAACACCAAACACTGCCCATCCGACGCCGATATTGTCAGGCATTTGCGCGACTTGGTAGACTTCCTTGAGGTTTGGCATCTTGCTCGGGCTGGTTTCCTGCAACAACCCCATGGCCTTTGCCTGCGCTCTTGGGCCGTCATCCAGACAAGCCACGTCGATCTGTGGGTTATCTTTCTGCGCTGTGAGCTTCGCTATCGTCGCGGTAGAGACACCCGGCAGATAGGTAACCTTGACATTGAATTCCTTCTCAAAGTCCGGAAGGATCTCGCTCTCAACATACTCTTGGATGCCAGCCGCATAGCACGCTAGCACTAGTTCTTTAGGAGCGTTCTGAGCCGTTGCGCTTCCTATGCTCACGGCGGCTGCCAACGCACCCAAAACTGCCGTTTTGCTCAATTGTGTGTTCATCATCCTAAGCCCGTCCCTCAGCTCTGGTTCAGTTTCGCTGCTACACAACCCAACATCAATCGATGCTTGGCAGGTACTTCTTGGAGATCGCCATCCGCACGGTCATCAGTGGATCGACCACTTGGCTGATCCGCAAGTGCCCGACCAAACTCGACAGCATGTAGGCATGCTCCCAACTCAGCCCCTTGGTCCGACGCAAGGCCGCAATAATGTCCTCATTGGCGATTTTGCAGGCCTCTTCGACAGTCTTGGCGCTAGCGATGAACTGCCATTCGTTCGCCGTCTCAATAAGGGGTCGGGGCAGTCGCCCGCCCTTTACCACTTCGCAATGGGCGAAAATGTTGATCGGCACGCCGACGCCGGTGCCGCACAC
>NZ_JBFUMH010000153.1:0-12566 GCF_054049475.1 Microvirga sp. P5_D2
AAGAAAGTCCGAACGTGCGCCTGGCAGTGCCAAAAAGCGAAACGACCCGATTGTCCGGCCAAAATCCGATAAATTGAATATGGGGCTTCTATGCTGGATTGCAAGATCGGATGGGAACTATCCGCTCCAAGCAAGCAGGATAACCCACCAGTCATCCATGATACCCCACCCAATGCCCCGGTCTAACCGATCGGGGGAGCSCCGGGAGCAGCTCCCGGCGCAAGTGAAGGGGTCTTGCGTCTATGCAGATGATACAGCCAGGGAGATGAGCCGACAGTGCTGTGAGTTGGCTCATACAAGTGCCTCTGGTTRCAAAGTAAAGGAACCGCCTCTTCGCGAGATCGCTAAGCTTGCCTCTCGGGGAAAGCCTTCCGCGGAAGCATGTTCCGGCTTCGAAGCGGCTTCATGAGGAGTGGGTCCCAAGCAGGAGGCGGTGAAAGTCGTCCGGGGGATGCTGCTGCCCGTCCGCATCAGCGATGAGGACGTCGAGCACCCCGTCAGCGATAAAAGCACGGGCCTTCTCGACCGCTGCGGCCGCCGTCTCGCAGGTTACCGCTAACGGCCCATTGAGCCCTTGTCCCGTGACAACGAAGAACATGCACTCTCCCCTTGGTTGATCCTGTCGGCAGGTGATGTGATTCGTGACCCGATGACCAACCTTTTCTGACGAGCCGGCAGACATCAAATCAGAGCCCGCCAGTCATCGTTGTAGTCTAGCCGGCTCCTCATGCTTACGCGGGGAAGCTATCCTGTTTGCATGCGGCTCCCTGTGAGGGTGTGCGAAGCCGTCGAACGCGGCTGGCAGGGGTGATGTCAGTACCACCGTGCCCTGGCCGCACCCCTTCTGTCATGGCGCGTTGCACAAAGTTGTCGCGCCTGTCCTCGCTCGACAGCGTCAGCACATGCGTTAACCTCGTCAATCGGTAGTAATCACCGGGAAAGGAAGAGCCACATGAGCCAGCGGCTCTGTCCGCAGTGTTCCTGCGATGCAGCATCCGTTCTGAGCTTCGTCACGGATGATGGTGGCTTTGCCGCGGCTGTTCAGTGCCATGTCTGCGGCTTCGAGACGATCGCCGCTGAAGGTTTCCAGGACGAGCGGACCGCCCGCGAGGCCGCAACCCATGCCTGGCTAGAGCTAACAGAGCCCCTTCCTTTAGCCCCTCGCACTTGATTTCGGCTTACTGCCGGGATGTGCCGAGAACCTTCCGAGTGATCCCAAGATTTTGGACGGCCGACAGCGTTGTGTTGGCAGGGCCGAAGGTCTTGACGACCCAAAATCCCGTTCCTAATTTGTTGGGCGCCAAGGCTCAGATGAGCTTGGCACACGGGCGCCGGCGGTGTCCGGCGCTCTCGGATCCATGTTGCTCCAAAGAGGATGTGGCTATGAGAACTTTCGACATTTCGCCCCTGTACCGCTCCACGGTCGGCTTCGACCGCCTGTTCGACCTGCTCGATCAGACCGCGCGTGTCGAGCCCATGACCAACTGGCCGCCCTACAACATCGAGAAACTGGGCGAGGACCAGTACCGGATCACCATGGCGGTGGCCGGCTTCTCCCCGGACGAGATCGAGCTCACCCAGCACGAGAGCAACTTGCTGGTGACGGGCAACAAGCATTCCGAACCTGAGGCGACGCAGTATCTGCATCGCGGCATCGCGACCCGCGCCTTCAAGCAGACCTTCAACCTTGCCGACCATGTGAAGGTGAAGGGTGCGAGCCTGGAGAACGGCCTGCTGATGATCGAGCTCGTGCGTGAGGTGCCCGAGGCACTCAAGCCCCGCCGCATCGAGATCGCGACCGGCAGTCAGCCCAAGGCTCTGGCGCAGGACAACGCCAAGCAGATCGAGCACGAAGCCAAGCCCAGCAAAGTCGCGTAACGCCGAGTACGTGCGGAGGCACGGCGGTGCCGAGGACCCCCTCGGCACCGGCTGCTCACGTGCGCCCGGGCCGACCGAGCAGACAGGAGCTATCCGTGCTTGCATGCCATTGAGGAAAGCCAGCAGGTGCTGCCATGAGCCAACAGGTTGCTAATCATTCATCCAGGTTACCTTTTGCGTTGTTCTCGCCCGACCTCCTGCCCTGGGAGGTCCTTACAAAGCCAGACCAGGCGTTTGCGCATCCGCAGGACGTCGTTACCGCTCCGGATCTGAGCCGAGAGGAGAAGCGGGCCATTCTGGCCTCCTGGGCATCTGATGCCTGGGCCGTTGAATCCGCGCCCGGATTGCGGCACTGCCCCGGGCTGGTCGGTCGCATCGTGCCCCTCGACGTGGTGCTCGACGCACTGCGCTCACTCGATCCTGATGATGCCGGCCAAGCCTGTGAGCGGCCTGAACCGGTACGTCGCGCGCGAAAGACCGGGGCTCGTTGGCTCACCCCGAGGCTGTCGCGGGCTGGCTGAGATCCGGAGGCTGCCATGGCTGTCTTCAATCCGAATGACTGGTGGGCGGGCGGATCCTGTTTCAAGCCCGCGGATCAGGACCGCCGTCGCCCCGAGGAGATTAATCGTGAGGTGGTCTCGCGCTGGCTGACCTCGGTCGCTCTCTGCCTGTGCTTTGCGGCGCTCGGGCCTGTGGAGCGCCTTCATGTCAGCTTTGCGGCCCTGCTGATCATGGCCGGCATGGCATCGGCTGGGTTGGCGCTCATCCGTCGGGAAGCCTTCTACACCCCTCATCATCTCACGGCCTGGGACGAGGCCACGCTGTCGCTGGCGGGAGGGCTCGCTTTTCTCCTTTGGCACGCATCATAGGAGCGGTCGCAATGAACGAACACGTTGCAGGAATGGGACGCAACAACCCGCCGCATGCGATTTGCCTGCCCTGGCTTGCAGAGGCTGAGGCGCGTTCAGACGAAACATCGCGGGAGCAGTCTCTCGTGGGCCACAGCACGAAGGACAGTGCCTCATCAATCGAGAAGGTCAGAGCCATTGTGTGGCTCACCCCATTTCAGACCGCCTCCAGACGCTGCGAGCTGGCGAGCATACCAGATTTGGAAAGAGCGCTGGTCCATCCGGCGGCTGTGTTTGCACAGCCAGATGACGTTTTGCGTCATCCCTTGCTGTCGCTGGACTGCAAGCGCGAAATTCTCTAGCGCTGGGCTTGGGACGAATACCTCGTCGACCTCGCCGCAACGGAAGGCATGGCCGATGGCCCACCCTCTCGCCTGGGCGAGGTCAAGGCCGCCCTGGTTCGCCTCGGCCACGACTGGCGCCCTCATCCGGCGGCGCCGGCAGCGTTTGTGGTTCGCTACGAAGCACAGGAGAGCGCATTGGCAGCTTGAAGAGGCGAGAGGGCTCTTGCCCGCTGGCAGGTCCTTGTCGACGGAGGAGGAAGCTGAGATTACTGGTGGGCATCGGCCCGAGCGCGGGCAGAATGCGGCGGCTTCTCTCGACCATCATCTAACCAGCTGGCTTTGTTGTGATCTGTTCCTGCAGCCTACGCGGCGTCACTCATCTGGCCTTGGGAGGCAGCAAGCCAAATTGAACTGGCGGATCATTGAGATGAAAGTCTGTTCACGCCACCAATGCGGAAATTCGGCTAAGGTCAGCCTCGTGCCAGGAGCCGACCTTCCTGCGAACTGCGAAGAGTTTCTTGGAAGGCTTGGGAGGAACCTGGGAAGCTTGCGTAACCAAGTGGTGCCGGGCTCCTTGATCGAAGCCCGGCACGGTGAACGCTAGCGTCCTCCATCCGTGGAGGATGACAACTCCCGCATCCGCTCAACCTCGGAGCGAAGCGCCTCGGCCTTGTCGAGCGCAAAGCCGACCGCGTCGCTGCCGGCCGCGAAGCGCACCGGCGGTTCGTCCATCTCGGACAGCTTGATCAGCACGGGACCGAGCCTCGTGGGATCCCCGACCTGCTGATGATTCATATCATCATGCCATGCCCTGAACTGCGAAGCCTGCTCGGCATAGTCGCTRATCTCGTAGGCTCCATAGGTCACGGACGAGCTGTCGAGGAAGTCCGTGCGGAAGAAGCCCGGCTCGATCAGCGTGGCCGCGATGCCGAGTGGTTTCAGTTCCTGGGCCAGCCCCTCCATCCAGCCTTCCACGGCGAACTTGGAGGCGCTGTAGATCGACGACCCTGGGAAGGCGATGAAGCCCGCGATGGATGACACGGTGAAGACGTGGCCTGAGCGCTGCTCGCGCATCACCGGCAGCACGGCGCGGGTCACATGCATGGCCCCGAACACGTTCGTCTCGAACTGTTGCCGGATCTGCTCGTCGGACGTGTTCTCGAACCAGCCGAGCTGGCCATAACCCGCGTTGTTGACGAGCACGTCGATGCGCCCGAAGCGCTCCCTGGCGGCAGCGACGGCGGCTTCCGCCTGATCGGGCTGCGTGACGTCAAGCTTCACGGCCAAGAGCCTGCTGGATGAACCGAGCGCCGCCTCAATGGCTTCCGGCTTTCGGGCCGTCGCGACTACGTTGTGGCCGGCGCCGAGGACGGCCCGTGCCATCTCCAGGCCCAGGCCGCGATTGGCGCCCGTGATCAGCCAAGTCTTCGTCATGTCAGGTCTCCCGTGTTGCAAGTCAGGTGATGGCCGGCCGCATGGGCTCCGACCTTGAGCCACAACATAGGCCTCGCCACCCTTTTCGATTACCCGCTATAATCCGGTTGGCCTTATGAGAATGGTGCATAAATGAATCGAGGTGATCTCGACGATCTGGCGGCGTTCGCCGTGGTGGCGGAGGAGCAGAGCTTCACGCGGGCTGCCGCCAAGCTCGGCATGTCCCAATCGGCCCTGAGCCATGCCATGAAAGCTCTTGAGGAGCGCTTGGACCTGCGCCTGCTGGCGCGCACCACGCGGAGCGTCTCGGCGACGGAAGCGGGCCAGCGCCTGCTGCGCACCCTCCAGCCTGCCCTGGAAGACATCTCCACGGAGTTGGCCGCCCTCCGGACATTGCGCGGGAAACCCGCCGGCACGATCAGGATCACGGCCGGCAAACATCCGGCGATGCTCGTGGTCTGGCCTGCCCTGTCACGGTTCCTGGCCGAGTATCCCGACGTTCAGGTCGAGATCAGCGTCGATGACAGCCTCACTGACATCGTCGCGGGTCGCTACGATGCTGGCATCCGGTTGGGCGAAGAAGTCGAGAAGGACATGATTGCGGTCCGGATCAGCCCTGACATTCGGTCCGCCGTAGTGGGGTCTCCCGGGTATTTCGCCAAGCACCCGCCGCCGCACTCTCCTCACGATCTCGCAGCCCACAACTGCATCAACTACCGCATGGCGACCGCCGGTGGGATCTATCCATGGGAGTTCGAGAAGGGCGGCCAGTCGCTGGCGGTCCGGGTGAACGGATCGCTCGTGTTCAACGACATTGATCTGATGGTGGCGGCCGCCCTCGATGGCCGTGGCCTGGCGCATGTTTTCGAGGACCAGATTGCCCCGCACCTTGCTGCCGGGCGCCTGCTCCGAGTGTTGGATGAGTGGTGTCCGCCGTTCCCCGGGTTCTATCTGTATTACCCGAGCCGCAGACAAACTCCTCCGGCTCTGGCAGCCCTTGTGGATGCGCTGCGTTACAGGCCCTAAAAGTCAGCTTGGGGTCAGATGTTCACGTTCCGACCGCTTAACGAACGTCGGCACTTGAGTGTCGAAGCGGACCAAACGCTTACGTCTCAGGTGTGCCATTTGGAGACATACATCGCCGTAAAGACTGCATTTCTCATCGGTGGCATCATGGTCTCCTGCCTGCTGCGCTCACTTCACCATCGTCACTGGAGCGGGCTGCCACTGGCCACTGGTGACCACATCCTTCGGCACATAGGTCCGGAACGTCAGCGAGAACGGCTTGCCGTCCGGTGCCGGCAGCCAGTTCGACTCCGGCACGTCGGCAACGGGTTTCGGGCCGATGCCGATCCTGAGCGAGCCGTCGGCTTCAGGCGTCAGGTTTGAATAGGTGTTGAAGTTGAAGCGGTTCAATGGATTGGGCACGACCCGGTAGTCGGGCACACCGACCAGAATCACGGACCAGTAGGCATTCACCGCGGCCTGCGGCAGCCGGTCCGCCGGGAAGTGCATGACGTAGCTGTTGCTGCCGTTGAGCGGCTTCTCGTCCGCGTCGCGGGTGGCCACGAAGTAGATCACCTCGTCGGTCGTGTTGGCCCAGATGCCGGCGAAGTTGACGACCGTGCGCAAGCGGTAGTCCTTGCCGTAATTGCCGGTCGTGCCTCCGCCGATCCAGTGGTTGCGATAGGGAGCGCTCTGGGTAAAGGCATATTCCTGGAACTCCGGGATGACCTTGCGCAGTTGCGCATTCACGGCAGTACGAGCCTCATCGCCCGATGCCACGTAGGCCGCGACAGACCGGACCTGCTGCTGCATCTCGGCCGCGTTGGGCGCCACGTCGAGAGCGCTTCCCAGCGTCTGCTCCACGTCATCGAAGATCTCGACCCCGATCAGGTCCTTGTTGCCGAACATCGGCATCGCGGGAGGCAGCGCGACCACCGGCGTCCCAAGGGGAGTGGCCTTGAACTGGCGCTGGAGCTTCACGGCGGAGTCAGGATTTCCCTTCAGCTCGACCCGGGCCAGCATCTTGGCCTTGCTGGAGTGCAGTTCGATCCGCGAGACATCCGCCGGGAGCGCGCCATTCCAGCCGGGCTTGACCAGCGCGAACTTGCCGGAGGGCTTCGATGGGAACGTACGCTCGTTGATATTGACGATGACCTCGCCCCATTCGTCGAGGATCTGGGCCGTGTAGTAGCGGTCCTTGACCTCCGGCACCTCCAGGATGACAGGTGTGCGCTCGTCCACCGCGAACCAGGCTTCCAGGTAAGCGACATCGAAGTTCGGGTTGACGAAGTCGGCCGATCCGAGGGGATTGTAGTGGATGGAGTTGTAGGCAAACCCGGGCGCCTTGCGGTCCATGTGCTCCTGCCGGATCACTAGGGCACGGCCGAGCAGGTAGATGTAAGCATCAGCTATGGCGGCATCATTGGGCTTCGGCGTGCCGGCTGGCACCTGGGCGAGCGCTGGCGCGGTGAACAGAGCGGCCATCAGGGCCATTGCGTACCTGCGGTTCAGAAGCACCGTGCCTTCTCCTCCCATGTCCTGCCGCTTCCCTGAGGCCGATCAGAACGGATTGACGTAGTTCAGGATTGCCGTTTGACGCAGCAGCACCTGCCGGATGACGTGGCTCGCCTTGACGCGCTCGGTGAAGATGGCGGCCAGACCCGTGCTCCCGGCCGGCAGGCGGCGCGCCACCTCCGGGTCGTAGAGCCGGATCCGAACGATGAACGGAGCCGCCTGGACCTCCGAGGGCATGACGGCCAGGCCGCCGGGCTGCGACTGTCCAGTGGCAATCGCCTGCAAGACCGTCTCCACCTTGCCGGGGAAGACTTCGCCCGGGAGGGTCTTGAACGTGATCTCGACCGGCTGCCCGACCTCGACATAGCGCACACTGATCTGCGGGATCTCCACGCCGAAGATCGCCTCCGACGTGTCGATGAAGGCCATCACCGGTGACTGTCCGGTGACCCGGGCGCCTTTGCGCAGTGCCAGATTGGTCACGTAGCCGTCAGCGGGAGCCCGCACGGTGCGGTCGAGATTCCACGTGGCGCCGTCGAGCTGTGCCTTCAGTTGGTCGACCTCGGATTGCCGCTCCTGCACGTCGAAGGCACGACCCGTGTCACGGCGTTGCAGCTCGGAGAACTCGCCCAGACGCAATTCTGCGAGCTTGAGCTGGGCCTCGATGGCCTGGACCTGCGCCTGGTAGGTCGTCGGGTCGATCCGGAACAGGACGTCGCCTTCCTTGATCGGCATGTTGGCCGTTACAGGCACGTCCACGACTTCGCCGGACACGGACGGGATAATCTGCACTGAGTTGCGGATGACCGCCGCTGACCCCGAGGGTGCGCCCCACCCCATCGGGATGAACAGGCCGACAAGTAGCACGAGCAGGACAATAACCGGAGAAATCTTCCAGAACGTGTTGAGGGGGATAAAACGGAGCCAGACGAACAGGACGAGCAGGGCGATGTAGGCGTTGAGCAGGACGACGATCATGGGGATGGCTCGCGTCGTGCTGGCGCGTCGACATAGGCCCAGATCAGGACCAGCGGCCAGAACACGAAGCCGAAGACCAGCGTCGCCCAACTCCCCACCGCCACCGCCTCAGGCCAGGGATGTCCACGCTTACGGGCAATGCGGCCCGGCATCATCCCGAGCGCGACGAAGACAGCAACCAGCGTCGCCACGAGGACGAGCAGGACGATCCATGCGAAGATGTCGATGACGGTCATCCTGTCCTCCGTCGCATCGCTTACGTCCTGAGGTCGTCGGGGACCTTGCCGCCGCTCGCCGCCAGCTTGCTCATGACCTGCCTGTGCAGCCAGATGTTCATGGCAGCGGAGTCGGATGTGTCGCCGGTGTAGTTCAGCTCCTGCGCGAGCTCCTTGCGGGCGGCGAGGCTGCTGTCGAGATCAAGCAGCTTCATCAGGTCGACGATCGACTTGCGCCAGTCGAGCTTCTGTCCCTTCTGCGTGGCGAGGTTTGTCAGCACCGCCTCGACGTCGACCTCCGACATCGGTGTCGCCGTGGCAGCAGGAGCCGCGGTCGTGGTCGCCTGGGCCGATGTGGTGGGCGTCCCGGAGGACGCGGGGGCCGCAGCAGCCTGCTGTGCAGACGCTGTTCCGGTTGGTGCTGCGGCCGATGGTGGCGTCGAAGACTCCTTCGCGGCCGCGGAGCCGAAGATCGCGTCCTTGATCCTGCCGAAGATGCTCATCCTGTCCTCCCGTTGATGATGAATCCGGCTACTCGGCCGGGGCCGTCGGGGCGATGCCGGTGACCTGGGCCGACGGCTCCTCGCTCAGCCAGCGGTAGAGGATCCCGCCCAAGGCGCCGCCGATCAAGGGTGCGACCCAGAACATCCAGAGCTGTGCGAGCGCCCAGCCACCGGCGAACAGCGCCGGTCCCGTGCTGCGGGCCGGGTTCACCGAGGTGTTGGTGATCGGGATCCCCACGAGGTGGATCAGTGTCAGCCCCAAGCCGATGGCGATGGGGGCAAAGCCGACCGGCGCCTTGCCGTGCGTCGCGCCCATGATGATGAATAGGAACATCATGGTCAGCACCACCTCGGCAATGAAGCCGGAGATCATGCTGTACTGGCCCGGCGAATGGGCGCCGTAGCCGTTGGCGGCAAAGCCTTTGGCGAGATCGAACGTGGGCGAGCCGGTCGCGATGGCGTACAGCGCCGCCGCAGCGATCACCGCCCCCACAACCTGGGAGACCACGTAGGGCAGGATGTCCTGCTTCGGGAAGCGCCCGCCTGCCGCGAGGCCGACGGTCACCGCCGGGTTGAGGTGGCAGCCGGAGATGTGACCGATGGCGTAGGCCATGGTCAGCACGCTCAGGCCAAAGGCGAGCGACACGCCGAGCAGGCCGATGCCGACCTCGGGAAAGGCAGCGATGACGGCGCTGCCGCAGCCGGCGAAGGTGAGCCAGAAGGTGCCGATACCTTCGGCAACGCATCTGTGGATGTTCTGGCTGTTGTGCAGGTCCATAGGCTCCTCCCTTGGGTTCGCGGATGACGCAACCAGTCAGTTCAGGAGCGACGTCGACAAAGCCGTCGATCAAAAGCGGCTCGCCGGGAGCCCAGTCGGAACGCAGGATATTAACTTATGTGAATAGGTAGGCCACTGAGCCGTGCCGACAAGCGGCGTGCAGGCAATGGTTGCCAGCACTGAGTGGATGGTCTGCTCAGGGTCAGTCAGTAAAATTCGTTCACTGGCAGGAATGTCCGACGTTCCTGTCCAAAACGGAAGTTCGGCCCGCGTCCGGAACGTGCCATTAGGCGACATTCCGGGGTCACGGATGGATGTTCGCAGAAGGTCTTCATTGAATGGGGCGCCGGCAAAGTAAATCTGGCCTGATCAAACAAGCCATTGGCACATGACAGTAAGGCGGTGAAGGCAATTGCCGCTAAAACCTATCCCGTCGGTCCGTGGGGCAATCCCGGTGCCGAACCCGCCCGCCTGCAAGGCGACGCATCAAGAGCGCCAGCGGGCGGGCAGCATACCTTTTCGATTACCAATGTATTTTCTCTGACCAGTTCATATTGCTGATGCCACGCTTCTATTTCGATCTATTCCTGGGCGGTTTTACCAATCGCGATGACGTTGGTCACGAGATCGAAAGCCTTGACTTGGCCGAGATCGAGGCCAAGCGCAGCGCGGGCGAACTGACGCGGGACCGATTGTTCCAGTTGCAGAGCGCAATCTCCGAGAACATTCGGATTGAGGTGAAGGATGAGCATCGACAGCTGGTCCTCACCATGACGGTCTCGATCCAGGTTGAACGTGCCGGGCTGCCGCTACCGTGCAGCATGTAAAAGGCAATCATGTCTGTCCGGCAGGCTAGGCCTGATCAAACAGGTCGCAGGCGCATGATGGCAGGACGGTTCTCTGCTTCCATCACTAACACGCTGTCAAAATGGCCCAGGTCCATGAGATGCTGCGGAGACCTATGAAAACAGCCGCAGAATATCGCCCCCATGCCGAGGAATGTCAGATGTTTGCCCGGCAGAGTTGCCGGAGGGGGACCATCGTCACACCGTCTCGATGCCGTCCAGACTGAGACGCCAGCCTACCGCGACAGCAAGATGCTCGGAGCGCCATCACGTCGAGAGGCGGACGCAGCCGGAACCCGTCRTGGTCAACTCGTCAGTGAAGGGATCGCAAGCGTTGCGTGGCCTCAAGGATGAACTCGACGGCGGCTGCCAGTTCCTTCTCGTCGAATTCATGGCAGCCGAGGCTGTCGATCGTTCCACCGCTTGCCGGTGAGTGGAGTTCCAGCCAGAACGGTGGCAGGCCCATCATTCGATCCTGGGCCATTTCCGTCAGACGAACCTCGAGGTTGCCGCGCCGGAAGAGTGTAACGGTCTGGGGTCCATCCGCATGGTCCGGGACCGCCGCGAGTTGCACATAGGCACGGATGATCCTCTGCTCGACGCTGTCAGGGCACAACTCGGGACACGCGGCGCTGGCCAATGTCCTTGCATGCTGCTGAGCCATTCCATTCTCCATTGGGTTTAAGGTGCCGGCGGTCCAGGCAGCCCGGGACCGTTGCAAGCGGACTATATGAGGACTCGCCAGACGGCAGGGGTGATAGCAGCGACGCGCCGCCCTCGTCCTGCTATTGTGGGACAGAAGCTTACTCGATTGAGCCACTAGGCTTCGGACAGGCAACGGCGTTCGTGAGGAACATGCGGTCAACGGGAGGAACGGGTCGCGCAAGGCCGCCGAGCGCCGGCGGGGTCATGGCCCGGCTCGCTGTAGCCCGCCTCGTCGCCGCGGGCATCGATCCCGCCCCGTTCCTGCGCCGGGCCGGACTCACCACCACCCAGATCGAGAACACCGACGCCCACATGGCAGCCGATGGCCAAGTCATCCTCCTGAACCTAGCGGCGGACGCCCTCCACGACGACCTGCTCGGATTTTATCTCGCTGAAGAGTTTGAACTCCGACTGATCGATCTGCTCTATTTCGTGCTCGCCTCATCGGCCACGCTAGGCGAGGCCTTGGCCCAGGTCGAGCGGTACAACGCCATCGCCAACGAGAGCATGGTACTGAGCTGGGAACAAGGAAAGGAAATGAAAGTCCGCTTCAGCTATGCGGGCATCGCGCGCCACACCGATCGGCATCAGATGGAATTTTGGATCACAGCGCTCGTGCGGATCTGTCAGCACCTGACCGGCAGCAACCTCAGGCCAATCCGGATCAGCGTCGCCCATCCGCGCTGCGCTGCTTCCGCCCGGCTCGAGGAGTATCTCGGCTGTGCGATCGCCTTTGCGGCTGGTACAGACGAGATCGCGTTCGCACGCGGGGCCGCCCAACTCCCGCTGAGGGATGCGGAGCCCTACCTGAACAAGGTGCTTGTCCGCCACTGTGAGGACATCCTCTCTCAACGGGTCACGCCCGCCAGTCCGCTTCAAGCCAGCGTGGAGAATGCGATCGCTCCGCTCCTGCCACAGGGGAAGGTGCGAGTGAGCAGCATCACGCACGCTCTCGGCATGAGCCGGCGGACCCTGGCACGGCGGCTGGCAGAGGAGAACTTGACCTTCAGCGAGATCCTGGACCGGATGCGAACCGACCTGGCGCGGCACTATCTGAAAGATCCGAGCATCTCGATCTCGCAGATTGCCTGGCGTCTCGGTTTTCAGGAGGTTGCTGCCTTCACAACGGCCTTCAAACGGTGGACTGGAGTAACGCCAACCCAGATGCGCACCCTCAAGAGACCCCGCGGCGGCTAGGCTCGGAAGAGAGGGCTCACTAGCGAGGTCGACAAGCTAACCGGTTTCCACGAAAAAGCGGGAGGTCTCCAACGGGTCTTGGTCGTGTCAAAACGCTTTCGCAAAAGACGGATTGCGGCTTTCCCCGCTCCAAGGCCCTTCACCATCATGGGCGAGCGCGGATTGGCTTATCGTCGATGGAATGAAGCTCCCATCGCCTCTGAAGCGAGGATCCGGCGTGTCACAGGCGTGATGACGCGGGCAGAACCCGCCCCTAAGTCCTGAGGGCGGCCATCAGCGGCTGAATACCCAGGATGTTCAGCACCCGAGTGAGATTGTAGG